>JBGSRO010000189.1:0-4422 GCA_041737535.1 Pirellulales bacterium
ACCGCAGAAAATGGTCCCAAGTGCTGGAGACTCGACAGGCTGCGGAGCCAGTCCCATTTTTTCGCAACTGCCGTTCTCTCGATGCTAACGTCAATCGTAACTCGTTCATATGCGGAAGTTATTTTGCGTTCGTTCCTTAGCCGAAAGTGGTTGTGAGTGTGGTAGAACGGCGGGAGCCAGATATCGGAAAGCGGTTCAAAGCTCGGCAGGAGCCTCGCCCTCCCAACTGCGACGCCCACTCACACGGCTTGTCCCTCTGCCAGATGTCGCCCATAACTATCCTCACTGTCCCGCCGATTCCCGTTCCCCGACCTCCGCTCCGCAATGCCCGAAGTTCACCTCTACACCGATGGCGGATGCAGTGGGAATCCTGGTCCGGGGGGCTGGGCCTATTTGATGCGGCACGTTGCCACCGGCAAACAGATCGAAGGCTCCGGCGGTACTCCCGAGACGACTAACAATCGCATGGAGCTGACCGCCGTGGTCGAGGGACTGCGGGCACTCAAGCGGGCGACCGATGTCGAACTGTTTACCGACAGTGTCTACGTCGGCAAAGGAATGAGTGAGTGGATGCCCAAGTGGAAAGCCAACGGCTGGCGTCGCCGCGAGGGGAAGAAGTGGACCGAGGTCAAGAATGTCGACCTGTGGCAAGCCCTCGACGAACAGCTCGCGCGCCACAAGGTGAAGTACACGCGCGTCGCCGGCCACAGTGGCCACGCCGAGAACGACCGCGTTGATGAATTGGCGGTGGCCGCTTATCAACGTTATTTGTGAGTCGAGAAGGCAACCGGCGCCCCTAACTATGCCCGAAGGCGATACCATTCATCGAACCGCGACTCGGCTTCGGCGATACCTGCCCGGGCGCGAGATTGTCTCCGCGAGGGGACGCGAGTGGCTGATTGATGCACCCGCGATGACCGGTGCGATGATCGCCGATGTCGAAGCGCGCGGCAAGCACCTGCTCATCAAGCTAGCCGATGGACGGGTCATTCACGGACATAGCGGCATGACCGGTAGCTGGCACGTTTACGCTCATGGCGAGGCGTGGACTAAACCCGAGAAGTATGCCGGGTTGGTGATCGAAACGAGCGACGTGGTGGTTGTGTTCTTCAGCCCCAAGCAGCTCGAATTGTTATCGCCCGATGGTTTTCGGCGGCACCGACAGTTGCTTGCGCTTGGTCCCGACCTACTCGCCACTGACGTTGACATGGAAAATGTTATTGCCCGCTTCCGTCGTCATCATGCCGCGCCGCTTGGCGTCGCTGTGATGAATCAAGCGATCTGCTCGGGCATCGGCAACGTCTATAAGTCAGAGTTATTGTTCCTGCACAACCTCGATCCATTCGCGAGGGTTGCGGCCATCGACGACTCGTCGCTGCGCGACTTGCTCGACCTGGCCCGCGAGTTAATGCACTTCAATTTGCAGGGCCCCAAGCGAACGACTCGCACCGAAGGCGATGGCGGGCGGCTATGGGTCTATGGTCGCCGGGGCGACCCTTGTTACCTGTGCGGCAGTGCAATTCATCTGACTCGCCAAGGAGACGCGGGCCGCACCACTTATTGGTGCCCCGAATGTCAGCCACCCGCATTCGGTTACGAGTCGGCCCGGCCAGTGCGCGATGATGCTGTGCAGAAACGCAGGCCGCCGATTAGGGGTTGTGGTTAAACGGTCATTCCCGCCTGCGAGGTTGTGAAAAAATGGGACTGGCTCCGCACCTAACCTGAGTACGCGCGACGCAGCGGTTCAAAGTGCGGTGCCTGTCCGACTCTTTCACAACATTATCCGCGAGTGCAAAGTGAATAAATGCGACAGGCACTACGGATGATGCTACTTGGCGGGCCAAAGCCAATGCGCCGTAGAGCCAGTCCCATTTATTCACAGCCCCTGCGCAGGAATGACGTGGCGTCTATTCCTCGAGCACCGGCCCCGGCAATTCCATCGCCCCTGGCTCGACCAATTCCCGCGGTCCTTCGCTCGACATGACCCCCGCGTTTGGATGCTGATCGTAGACGCCGTGGCTAACGGCCAGGGCCGCTTTGGTTGATGCGTAGTTGAGTGAAATCGGTCGCCCGCGGCGGTGGTCGAGTTCGGCCGCGTCGCGATAAGCGGCGGCGGGCCAAGCTCCTTCGTCGAGGTAGACACCATCGAACTCGAGCAATGTTCCCTTGCAGAAGTGGACGTTCTTGATTGCCACCGCGTGTTCGGTGAGCGAGCGATAATACCGCGACTCGGCTTCGGCCAAACGCCGCTGCGCGTCGAGCAGTAAGTCGAGCGGCACCTTGTCGGACTCGAATGCGGCACCGACGGCCGCGAGTTGTTCGCGGCTGGCCACCAATCGGTTGTAGCTGGTGAGCGCCGTTTCGTAGGCGCGGTCGACTTCGGCCACACTGCCGGCGACTTCGCTCACGACTTGGTCTTGAGCATCGCGTAACAGGGCCCGCGAACGGGCGAGCAATAGCTCGGCGTTGCGAACGGCCGAGTGAGCGCGGCGGAAGCCGATCGGCACGTCAAGTTCAAGCCCAACCTGCCACTCTTGAAAGTCGCCCGAAACGAGGTCGTCGTAAGCGTTGTCGAAGCGGCCGACGCCGTCGCTCGACGAGTCGAGCAGGTCGTTGCCGAATCCACGGAAGCGATAGCGACCAACCGCGTCGAGTTGCGGCAGCAGGTGGTTTTTGCTGGCGATCAGTTCGAGCTCGCGGCCCCGAATGGCCCACTTTTGCCGCCGCAGTTCGGCGCGACGCAGCACTGCTTCGTTGGCCACTTCACACCAGTCGAACGCGATGGCTGCGAGCACCGGTTCGTCGCGTGGGCGGAGCAGTTCGCCATCGGCAGCGGGCAGGTTCATCAGCAGTCGCAACTGACGCTCGGCAACGTGAACACCCGGGTTGCCGCGGAATGTGCCGCCGGGGCTGCCGTTGCCGACACGAGTGCCATCGAACAGTCGACCCGTGAGTGCGTTTTGGACTTCTTCTTCAAACCGGTAGTATTGTTCGCGGGCCTGGGCTTCTTTTTCGGCTTCGCCGCCACGACGCTCGGCATCGTACAGCGCACGCACCCGTCGCCACGTTTCGAGCGCCGTATCGCGGGCAGCGATTTTCGCGTCGAGGTCGCGATAAGCAAAGTACAAATCCCAGTACGCGTTTTCGATGTTGCTCACGTAATTGCGAACGGCGATTTCAAACTCGGTGAGCTCGACATCGGTTCGCACGCGCGCGAGCAGCACGCCGTTGTAAGTACCCGGCGCGGTTCCCGGACCGGCGATGCGGTTAAACTGCATCCCCGACCCTTGCAGCAGCGGATGTCGGGCTTCCATTTCCATCTTCACGGTGTAAGCGTGGGTGAAAGCGTTGCCCGGGGCGTTGTTCGAATCGAATTCAATAATGTTGCGAGCGGCCAGTTCGGTTCCTGTGACCGAGCGCTTGGTGATTTGACTCTGCGAAACGGCCGCGTCTTGGGTCAGCAATCGCGTACCACCGCCGAAGAACTCGTTGTTGATCGCGCGGTCGTTGTTCTCGAACGAAAAGCTCGACTGAAACTGAGCGTCGAATGCGCTGAGCGCCGCTTCGATGCCCCGCGTGGCGTCGGTTTCGACGATCGCTTTGTCGTAAATCGACTCGACGGCGTCGGGCGTACGCACAATGGCTCCCCCCAAGTCGGGCAGCACATCGCTAGTAGCGAGTGCGAGCTGCACCGTTTCGGCAAGCGTGATGTCGCGGTACTTGGCCGGCTCGCCCGACGAGAGCAATCGCGGCGCGAGCGAATTGATGGTTGCGGCGCAGGCCGCTTCGGAACAAGAGTTGATTGCCGGATACTCGATTGCGCTGGCGGTTTGCACATAGGGATCGCAAGCGACGCCATCGCCGCAGGCGACGAAAGCCTTTTGGGGCGAGCGGCAGCCGGGTGCTAGCAGCACGACGATCGCGAGCAACAGCTTGAGAGTGTCGTTGTTGCGATACATGGGCAACGAAGTTGGTAAATAATCGAAAGCGAAAGGCCAACACTGACCCACAGAGTGGCGCTGTCTAACAATTTCGGCCAAGCGCACCCCGCGCAATCAGCAAAACTGGCCAACTCGTCGTAATCAGAGAGAGCGGAAAAATAGGCAAAGTGGCCCGTCGCTGCCGTGGCCGAGCGTGGCTTCTTTGCCACATCTCGCGCCAAAACCTAGGGGACGTTTATACTGAGGTTCATGTCAGTCAGCTCGCGACAACTCGAATCGGTACCCGACAGCATTTATCGCGAGCTCGACGACGTGCTCGACGAGTGTGCGACGCTAGCACGACGCCCACAATCGGTAAGCGAGTTTTACCGGGCGCTCGCCCCCCTGATTCACTCGGCACTCGCGGCCGAGAGCGTTTGTGTATGGCAGAGCGACAGCTCGCAGCGGCACCGCAGCGTAGCCGCCGTCGGTCGTGTCGCGC
>JBGSRO010000206.1:0-38550 GCA_041737535.1 Pirellulales bacterium
ATCCGACATCCGCCAACTCGATCCTCGAAACTCCTTCCTCATACCCGTCACCTCCGTGCCGTTGAGAAGAACAGAATGCTCGATGATATGTACGCATGCTAGCGATCAGTTGGTTCTTATGGTTTTGAGATAGGTTCTTAGGCGATCGTTGCCAATCCGGCAATCTGGGTTCGACCGCGTAAACAGCGAGATTGCTTTCTGTCTACCCATTTCGCCTGATAAGATGTATCGATGGACATCGTGTATCTCGAAACGACAGTGGTCGGCAACATTGCCGGTCGGCTGCATCCGAATCCCGACATTGCGTCTCGACAGCGCATCACGCGTGAATGGTGGGCCACAGCGACCCTGCGGTACAAAATCGTTACGTCGCGTCTGACAATCGATGAATGCGGCGATGGTGACCCGTCGGCCGCGTCAGAGCGACTTGAAATAATGCGCAACATTCCACTCTTGAACGAGTCGGAAGAGGCCGAAACCCTGGCCGCGCTACTACTCGATCGCAAAGCCGTGCCGGCATCAGAACCTCGCGACGCGTTGCACATTGCCACTGCTGCTGCAAACGGTATACATTTCATAGCAACCTGGAACTTCAAGCACATACTAAACCCACACTTACAAGCCCAGATCGCTGGAACGTGTCGAGACGCCGGATTCATTCCACCTGTTATTTGTACTCCCGAACAACTTAAGGCAACCGAAGATGATTCCTGACCCCAACGATGAGATTCTCGCGATCAAGCGGAAGCTCGCCGCACAATTCGATAACGACGTCCATCGTATTGCATCGGACGTCCGGAAACGCCAGGGCGATTGCGGACGTGTGGTGATTTCGCTGGAGCCGCGACGCTTTACACCGAGTAACACAACGCAAAGTACGACGGGCAAATAGAGTCCGGTAACGTACGAGGCCGGATTACGGCGCTATCCGCGAATTCGGCAATGGGGTTCGACCGCGTAAACTATGCCTGCCGGAATCGCGCTTCGCGTATTCCGGCCTACGTCTTGTGGCACCCGTTCGGCTAGTTCTTTTTCTTCTTCGCCTTGCCATTGCCGAACTGAAACAGCTCGCTCGGCTCGTGGGCCTCGTCCATCATCGCGGCCAATTTGGCGACGATTTCGGGGTGGTCGCCCGCGATGTTATGTTCTTCGGCGAGGTCGGTTTCGAGGTTGTAGAGTTCCAGCGGCGCGGCGCGGTCTTGGCTGACGCCGAGGCGGATGCCTTTCCACTTGCCGGCGCGGACGGCTTGTTTGCCTCCCTGTTCATAGAACTCCCAGTAACAGTAATCGTGCTTCGGTTGTTCGCCTTTGCCAGTGAGGGTCGGAACGAGTGAGATGCCATCGGTTCGTTTGGGCATGTCGACGCCGGCGAGTTCACAGGCGGTTGGCACGTAGTCCCAGAAGCCCGAGATGTGGTTGCTGGTCGTACCGGCCTTCACGGTGCCGGGCCACCAGGCGATTGTCGGCACGCGAATGCCCCCTTCGTACATGTCGCGCTTGCCGCCGCGTAGTGGTCCGTTGCTATCGAAGTAGTCGCGGTTCCAGCCCCCTTCGTTCATCGGTCCGTTGTCGCTGCTGAAGATGACGAGCGTGTTTTCGGCGAGGCCCGTTTCTTTGAGCTTGTCGAGCACTTGGCCGACGGTGTCGTCGAGATAGCTGACCATGGCGACAAAGGTGCTTTTGGGGTGGGCTTCGTCGCGATAGCCGCCTCCCTTGGCGGGCTGTTCGTCGTATTGGCCAATGAATTTTTCTCGCCAAGCGTCGGGCACCTGCAAGTCGGCGTGGGGCTGTTGCAGACTCAGATGCAAGAAGAATGGCTTGCCAGCAGCAGCCCGCTGGTCGAGAAAACGCATGGTGTCGTCGAGAAACACTTCGCCCGAATAGGTGTCACCCTCTTTACCCTGGTTGCCGGGGTATTCGACTCGCGCGCCATTCTTCCAAAGATACGGCGGGTAGTAACGATGGGCGGCAGCATGGCTCGTGTAGCCAAAGAAGTGATCGAACCCTTTGCGACCCGCGAGTGCGCCATCGTCGGTGTTGCCCGAGAGACCGCTCTTGCCGATCAGCGCGCTGTGGTAGCCGGCCGGTTGCAGGTAGCGGGCAATGGTCATGTCGTTGGGATCTTCGCGCAACTGATTCTCGCCATTGCCTCGATTGTAAACGTGGCCCATGTGCAAACCGGTGAGCATGCAGGCCCGCGACGGAGCGCAAACGGTGCAACCGGCGTAGTGGTTGGTGAGCTTCATTCCTTCGTCCGCCATTCGGTCGAGTCGAGGGGTGTCGAAGTTCTCTTGCCCAAAACAACTAAGGTCGCCATAGCCGAGGTCGTCGGCGAGAATGACGATGATGTTCGGCGGCTGCTCGGCCGCGAACGCTTGGGTTGCAAACAATAAACTGACCACAGCGACCGACCACGCAACGCGAAACTGAGAGCGCATGAAAAGAGTCTCCAAAAGTGCCAAGAAGTGCCGCTCTCATTGTGCCCGCCCGACGACCACGACTCAAGCGATTAGCCGACCGATTCGTTCTTCGACGCAGAGCCGCGGAGTCGCAGAGAAGCGCAGAGGAAGCATGAATCGCAAGGTGATAACAACGAAACGGCGGCCCTTTGAAAGTGGCTGGTGCTACCTGTGATTGGCAAAGACCGGCAACGCGAACAAGACGGCTCGTCGTGTTTGCTTTCGCTTGTGCTCTTCTTTTCTCTGCGCTTCTCAGCGTCTCTGCGTCGAACTATTCGTTCGTGGCCGCTTCAGCGACTTCGGGCAACTCAGGCAGTGGCGGCAGTCCCAGCACTTGTTCGACCTGTTGGGCGACGAGGGCGAGCTCGCCGACGCCCCGGACTTGGACCGAACCGAGGCGGTCGAGCATTTCGCCGACTGTGTGATAGATGGCCCCTACGTCTTCCTTTGGCGGTAGGCTCGGCACTAAGAACGCGCCGAGCATCACCGTGCGGTCGTGATGGTCGAAGGGATACTTCACAACTGCCAGCGCATCGACAATTTGGCTGGCCATCAACCGACAACTATCGGCAATGCCGGTCACGGCCGATACAAATTCTTGCGACACATCGCTGCCATCGAGCGTATCGAGCAGGCTGGCGAGCGCGATGTACTGATCGCGGAGGGCGACGAGCCCGTTTATTTGTCCTTGAATGCCCAGCAGCGCGGGGAGCACTCGGTCGACCAGGGCACGCGATTTTGCACCGTCGGGAATGCGGCTGGCGATGCGGTCCATTTGCAGCAACTCGAGTGCGGCGAGTGAGCCTTGGCTATGATCTTAGCTTCACCGTCATCGCGATGCGACTATCAGGGCGGCAATACGACCTGTTTTTATTCGCGATCTCTTGAGCAAGCCGGGGGGGTTCAGCGCTCGCTGGGCCAAGCGAGCACAGCGGTGACCGGAAAATGGTCGGAAGGATAGCGGCCATCGCGATGGGTGCGATCGATGGTCGCCGATTTCACGTGCCAATGGTTCGTGGCAAATACGAAGTCGATTTTTGCTCCCGCCATTTTGCCGGCAAATTCATTGAAGGTGCCCACCGGCTCGCCGGGCTGGGCAACGAAGGTGTCGCGCAGCTTGACTTCGCCACCAATGAGTTGCTGTAAAGCCTTGCTAATGAGCGGCGCATTAAAATCGCCCATCACAACAATTGGTAACCCGGTGTGATGCTCGGCCAAGTGGCGAGCCATTAATGCGCCTGCTTTGTCGCGCGATTCGACGCTTTGATGGTCGAAGTGGGTGTTGTAGACCACAAACTCGCGGTCGGTGCTGTCGCGAGTCGGACTGCTGCGGTCGGCCAGTTTGGCCCAAACGGCAAGCCTTGGTAGTCCGGCTCCCCAGCCTTTCGAGCCAGCCACTTCGGGCGTGTCAGAAAACCAAAACCGCCCCTCGTCGGCCACGCGAAACCGGTCGGTGCGGACCAACATGGCGGTGAACTCGCCTTGTTTTTCACCATCGTCGCGGCCGCAGCCGACGAGCGTATATGCGGGCAAAGCTGACTGCAGGTCGTTGACCTGGCTCAAAAGCGATTCTTGAAGCCCAAGCACATCGGGGTCAAACGCCTTGATCGTTTCGATCACCAGCGATTTGCGCAGCAGCCAAGTATTAGGCCCATCGCCCAGGTTCGCGTAGCGGACGTTGAATGTCATGAACCGGACCGGAGTCGCGGCCATGCCACGACTGCCGCTGCCGGCGACGACGACAAAGACGGCGATGATAGTGCAGAAAAAAGCGAGACTTTTCGTCGATACACACGACGCAATGGCCCGGGTTTTCATGGTCGTCTTTGACGGGTTGACGGGGCTTCCGAATCGGGGCTGGACTTTCGGTTTGGTGAGTCAATGCACTATTCTGAAGCACTCGACAGCTCTGACACAACCACCCCCTCAGCGACTTAAGCCGATGATTCACGTACTCGCCACCATCACCGCAACGCCCGGTAATCGCCCCGCGCTGATCGCCGCGTTTGAGCAGCTCAGGCCACTCGTACTCGCCGAAGCGGGCTGCATCGAGTATGGCACTGCCGTCGACACCCCAACGCCGATTCAAGGCCAAGGTCCGCTGCGCGACGACGTGTTGATGGTGATCGAGAAATGGGAGAGCGTCTCCCACCTACAAGCCCACCTCGCGGCACCTCATATGGAAGAATTCCGCGGAACCAACAAATCGCTCATCGCAAGTATCGCACTGGCGGTGCTAGAACCAGCGAGCGCGAGCTAGAAACGTCCGGGGGCTAACGCCACCCGCCTCAAGTATTTTTTCCTGCCCCCTGCCCTCTCATGTCTCGCCAACGCGTCGCCAATGCTGACACGGTCGTGGTCAAGGTCGGTACGCGCACGCTCACGCTCCCCGACGGGCGGCTCGACCCCACCCAAGTGGCCAATCTTGCCGAGCAGCTTTCGTCGTTGGTGGCGGCTGGGCGACGAGTTGTGCTCGTGAGCAGCGGCGCGGTGGGGGCCGGTATTGGGCGGATGAAACTCACCGAGCGGCCACGCGACTTGGCCGAGCTTCAAGCTGTGGCCGCAGTAGGGCAGAGCTGTTTGATCGAGGCCTACAACCGAGCGCTCGAGCCATTCGGGCGACATGCTGCGCAGATTTTGCTCACGACCGACGACTTCGACGACCGCACGCGCTACCTCAACGTCCGCAACACACTGACGGCGCTGTTTCGGCTCGGCGCGATTCCGATCATCAACGAAAACGACACGGTCCGCGTCGATGAACTGCAACGCAACTTTGGCGACAACGATCGGCTAGCGGCGATGGTCACTAACCTGTTGCGCGCGCCGCTGTTGGTCTTGCTCACCGATGTCGAAGGAGTGCTGACGGGCGACGATCCGCCGGTCGTGGTCCCCCTAATCGATCTCAGCGCCGGCTCAGCCGCGACACTCGTGAAGTCGGACGCCCGCGGCGGCATCGCGCTGAGTCGGGGCGGTATGGCCAGCAAACTCGAAGCGGCACGCATCGCCACCAGCGCGGGCGAACAGGTCGTGATCGCCAATGGCCGACGGCCCAACGTGCTGGCCGAAATTCTGGCCGGCGAAGGGGTTGGCACACTGCTCGTCGGCAACCTGCTCGGCGGGCCGGGCGAAGGGCTGAGCAGTCGCAAACGCTGGATTGGTTTCGCCACCCGCACGCTGGGGCGGCTCACCCTCGACGATGGCGCGTGCCGGGCTGTGACACAGCGGGGGAGCAGCCTGCTGGCCGTTGGCGTTCAACAGGTCGACGGCCAATTTGCAAAAGGCGATGTTGTGTCGCTGGTCGATGCGGGGGGCCGTGAGCTGGCTCGCGGGCTCACTAACTACGACTCGGCCGATTTGGCAAAGCTGGCGGGGCTCGCCTCAGAGCGGATTGCCGAAGTTCTTGGCCACATTCCCTACGAAGAAGTGGTCCATCGCGACAATTTAGTGCTAGTCGAGACGCGGAAGCCCAGTTAGTCTGGGTAATATATTCGCATTTGGGGAATGTGATGGTTTTTTACCACCGCCCCCCCAATTATGTGCTATCCTTTTCCGCCCACCCCCAACCTCGCCATGCCGCCCGGCTTGGCCTCTCCCGCCAACGGATTGCCAGGAGTTTGTACGAAATGTCAGCCTTGAGCGCCCTACCTATCCAATTTGCCAAATCGCTGCCCATCACCCAGTGCAGCTTCCCCGCCTTCTCCCGAGACATTCTCGGACACATGCTCGATCTGCACGACGAGCATGGCCCGATTGCCGCGCTCGAAGATGGCGGTCAAAAGGTCGTGTTCCTCTTCGACCCTGCCTACAACAAACAGGTGTTGAGCGATTCGACAACTTACGAGGCCCGGTTCTTCGCCATCCGTGGCCCCAAGCGTTCGTCGCAACGTAAAGTCACTTGTGGACTGCTCGCCATGAACGGCGACCAGCATCGCCGCAATCGGCGGATGGTCAAAGAACCATTCAGCCTCAAAGCAATCGCCGGCTATTCGCGCGCCGTCGAAACGCTCGTCGACAGGCAGCTCTCCGAGTGGAAGCCCGGCCAGTCGTTCGACCTTAATGCCGAGATGACTCGATTCATGCTCGGTGTCACCAGCAGCATGCTCTTCGGCATGGGCGACGAAAGCTACAGCGAAGCCTATGAGCTGGGCGAACAGATCGCCCATTGGGTCGCGCTCACTCACAACATTGGAGCCGGCGCGCTGGTCCCCTGCACTGAGTTCAACGATCGCTACGAAGAACTGCTCGCCTATGCCGAGACACTCGAAGCGAGCGTGATGCGAATGATCGAACGTCGCCGGAACGACCCCACGCCGGGTCGCGACGTGCTCTCGTTGCTCGTGCGCAGCTTCGACGAAGAAGGGGGACTCAGCGACGAAGAACTCGTCGGGCAGGCGTGTGTGCTGTTCGGTGCGGCACACATGACGACCGCTCACTCGCTCACTTGGACGCTCACACTCCTCGCACAACATCCTCACATCGCTCAGCAGTTGTGGGCCGAGGGTGCTCAAGCACCGGCCGCTACACCTGCTGCCGCAATACCATCGGGTTGTCCCTTCCACGCCGCTGCCGCGGCAACAATGCCCTCGGCAACGGCGCCATCGGCAACAGCCATGCCGCTGGTCGATCGCATTATCAAAGAGTCCATGCGAGTGCTTCCGGCGTCGGCCTATTCGCAACGCGTGACCGCCGGTCCGGTTCGCTTGGGGCCATTCGATCTGCCTCGTGGTACTCCGATCGTTTTTACACCTTTGATAACGCATCGATTACCTCAAATTTACGAGAACCCGCGCCAGTTTAATCCCGACCGTTGGTTGAAGCTCAAGCCGAGCGCCTACGAATACCATCCGTTCGGTGCCGGTAATCGCATGTGCATTGGTGGTCCACTGGCAATGGAAATTCTGCGGACGACGATTCCTCGATTCATTAATCGCTTCCGTTTCGAAATCGAGGCCGGTGCCGAAATCGAAGCCGAGGTGCTCTCGACGATGCTTAACCCGAAGTACGGTGTCCCGGTCACACTTCACGAAGCCGACGGTACGTTTGAGAGCGTGCCAATTCGTGGGAACGTGACCGAACTCGTCGATCTGCCGACGCCAGAACGCATCACAGCGACACCAAAGCGCCCGCGTTAGCTCATTTAGCCCCCGGTCAATGACCGGGGGGGGAAGTTGCGATCCGACGCGAAATAGCGCCGATGAGGCGTAGCTCATCGGCTAGGGGGCATTGAACTGAAATGGCTAACCCGAGTTCTTGCTCAACAACCAGTCGCCCCAACTGCTTTTCAGCCGGTTGATCGCGAACAACAGCCGGGCTTTGCTTGGAATGATCAACTCGTTGTCGCGGCGCTCACACGATTTCATGATTCGCGCGGCCAACTCGTGAGGGTCGATCGCTTTGACCTTCGCGCCTCCCCCCGGCTTCTTCAATTCATCGGGCAGGTCGCTCGCTTGCTGGTCGTAGCGTTTGCCTGCGTCGTCGCGGGCGATCGGGCCGGGCATCACCAGCAGCGTGTGGGGTCCTCCTTCGAGTCGAAGCTGTTGAGCGATCGCGGCGAGCGGGAACTTGCTGGTCGGATAGGCCCCTAAGTATCGCGGCGCGACGCACGTCGCCAGCGAACCGATCAACACCAAGTGCCCCTTCGTCTTCGCTAGTTCGGGCGCAGTGCATTGAGCCAAGTCAATGGCGGCGAGCGTGTTGATTCGCCACAGTCGCTCGAAGTCAGCGAGCGGTGTGCTCAAAAACTCTCCTCTCATCGAGAGACCTGCGGCGTGGCAGGCGAAGTCGAGTTGTCCAAACTTTGCAACAGTTTGATCGACCGCCTCTCGCAAGGCACCAACGTGTGTCACGTCGCCCGCGATCGACAGCACTTCGCCATTCGTTTCACGCAATGACTCTTCAGCCGCATCGAGTCGCGCCTGGTCGCGACCAACAATGGCGATGCGCACTCCAGCCGTTGCCAGCGTCTGGGCAATCGCCAGTCCCAGTCCTGCCGATCCGCCAGTGACGAGGGCGACTCTGTTTTTCCAATATTGCATTTCGCGTGTCGCGCGTGGTTGACGATGCGGTTGCCGGCGGCTGCTTACTATGCTGAGGTTTTGATCGTTTTGATCGCAAAATGGCAAACACGATGGGAGCGTTCAAAACCCCGACTTTTGTACCGCCCGAAAAATGCAAAAGCACCTTGTTTTCCAGTTGGTTTCGCAAGTCGCCGGCGAATTTCATACCTGGGTTTTGAACGACCACTTTGTTCAGAACCGATCAAAACTGGTGTGAGTGGGCAGTTGTTGGTTGTTGGTTGTTAGCTGTTAGTGGTCAGTTTCGCCGCGTGAGACAGTCCGTCGCCGGAGTCGACGCTCCTGCTGATGGCTGAATACTGATCGCTGACCACTTTTAGACACCGAGTATACGGGGCGTCCGGGCCACTTTCCACAACGACAATTGGCTCGGATGCGATGCCCACAGCGCGCAGCAGGGTGGGCATGAGGGAGAGGCCACAATCATGCTCGCCCTGCTTCGCGATGCAAGCATGGCACCCAAATCTCGTCAAGTGCGGCGCATCGAACAGATTTTTACTTTCACCCGTTCTACCATATTGCGCGGCAATTTCTACAACGATTTTTGGCCGGCACGGTGGCGAAGCGAAGGGCGTTGTCTGTGAGTGATTGATGTACGTTTGCCCCAAGTCGCCCCGAGTGTCACCCAAGACGCAAGATGATCCAAGACCATGGACGGCTCTGTCCGATCTGTGATCGATCTTGAAAACACCGCAGCCTTCGCGTTCTGAACACACCACTTGCTTCGATAGCGCCAGTTTGTGGTATCATGAAGGTATGGAGACAGTCACTCGCAACATTACCGATCTGGCGGACGACGAGCGGACCGTCATCGAGCGATTCGTCGGCAAGCACTTAGCCGAGAATCAACGAATCGTCGTGCAAGTGCTGGACGCCGATTCCGACGTGATTGGGCAGCGTCCACGCACCGCCGCCGACTACGCAATTCTGGCTGACCTCGACGACATAGAGGCAGACCTGCTAAGCGACGCGATGACGCGGCGATCGCCCGGAAGGGACATCCCACTGTAACGATGGACCCTTGCTTGCTGGATACGGACATCCTGTCGGAAGTTCTTCGAGGTCGGAACCAGGATGTTACCGACGCGGCCGATGCCTATCTCAAGGTGCATGGTCAATTTTCGATCTCCGCGTTCACGCAGTACGAGGTTGTGCGTGGCTTCCGCTGGAGGAAAGCAACTGCGAAGCTGGCAGCGTTTGAGCAACTTTGCCAAGCCATGACCATCTATCCCGTCACTGCGAACGTGCTAGACGGTGCTGCCGATCTTTGGGCCGACGATGCCACGCATGGCAAACCGAAGATGGACGCCGATCTCATCATCGCAGCCACGGCCCTAGTTCACGGCCGAGAGCTCATCACGGGGAATCTTCCTCATTTCGATTGGATCAGCAGCCTAACCGTTTCAAGTTGGCGGAAGTGACATCGCCCGTGTGCCACTGGCTGTGCCAGTGTGAATGCGGAACGTGTACCCGACGCGCACTGGCAGAGCCAGTGGCACGCGGAATGTGACTCTCACGACTTTCTCAACCCGGTTTGACTCCCACTTATCCGCCGAACCGAGTACATTGGCGGCAATTCGATTTTTCCTACGCGCACTAACTGATGAATTGCCCTGCAGAAATCCTCGGCTTGGTCGCGCGGTTCCGCGAAAACTACGACCACTACAAGCACCCCAGCTACAACGAAACGCAGGTGCGGCGCGAGTTTGTCGATCCATTCTTCAAGGCGCTCGGCTGGGATATCGACAACACGCAGGGTGCTGCCGAAGCGTACAAGCCGGTCATCCACGAAGACAGCATCAAAGTCGGTGCGGCGACGAAAGCGCCCGACTACTCGTTTCGGTTTGGTGGCATTCGCAAGTTCTTTGTCGAAACCAAAAAACCGTCGGTCAACATCAAGCTCGATACCGACCCGGCGTTTCAACTCCGCCGCTATGCGTGGTCGGCGAAGCTGCCGTTGTCGATTCTGACCGACTTCGAGGAGTTCGCCGTCTACGACTGTCGAATCAAACCGCATCACACCGACAAAGCGTCGGTCGGGCGTATTCTCTATATCACGTTCGACGAGTACGAAGCCAAGTGGGACGAAATCGCAGGGCTCTTTACCGAAGAAGCGATTCGCAAAGGGGCCTTCGACCGCTACGCCGAGATCAACAAAAAGAAACGAGGCACCGCCGAGGTCGACGATGCGTTTCTCAAAGACATCGAAGAGTGGCGCTGCACGCTCGCGCGTAACCTGGCACGGCAAAATCCCGACTTGTCGCAGCGCGCGCTCAACTTCGCGGTGCAAAAAACCATCGACCGCATCATCTTCTTGCGAATCTGCGAAGATCGGGGCATCGAACGCTACGGCACGCTGCAAGGCACCACCACCGGAAAGGGGATCTACCCCCGCCTGTGCGAGTTGTTTCGCAAGGCCGACGACCGCTACAACTCGGGGCTGTTTCACTTTAGCAAAGAGAAGGGCCGCCCCGAAACGCCCGACGAGTGGACGCTCGATCTGGCGATCGACGACAAGGTGCTCAAAGACATTGTGCGGCACCTTTACTATCCCGACAGTCCCTACGAATTCTCGGTGATCTCGGCCGATATTCTGGGGCAGGTCTACGAGCAGTTTCTCGGCAAGGTCATTCGGCTCACCAAGGGGCACCAGGCGAAGGTCGAAGACAAGCCGGAGGTCAAAAAGGCGGGGGGTGTTTACTACACGCCCAAGTACATTGTCGACTACATCGTCGCCAACACGGTCGGCAAACTGATCGCGGACAAACAGCCGCACGAGGTGGCGGGCCGCACCAAGGGGAATTGGAAACCGGCCAAGGGCCAACGCCCCCTCAGCGTGCTCGATCCCGCCTGCGGGAGCGGGTCGTTCTTGATGGGGGCCTATCAGTATCTGCTCGACTGGTTTCGCGATCAGTATGTGGCCGATAAGCCCGAGAAGCTGACCGATCGCGTCTATCGCGTGGGAGACCAGTGGCGGCTGACGACGGCCGAGCGGAAGCGGATTTTGCTCGACCACATTTTTGGGGTCGACATCGACACGCAGGCGGTCGAAGTCACCAAGCTGTCGCTACTGCTGAAGGTGCTGGAAGGAGAAAACAAAGAGACGCTCGATCGCCAGCAGAAGCTGTTCCGCGAACGGGCGCTGCCTGACCTCAGCAGCAACATCAAATGCGGCAACAGCCTCATCGGCCCCGACTTCTACGACAACCAGCAGCTCGATTTGTTCGATGAAGACGAGCGGCTGCGAATCAACGTGTTCGATTGGAACGCCGAGTTCGCGGAGATCATGCGCGGCGGTGGGTTTGATGCGGTGATTGGGAACCCGCCTTATGGGGCGGAATTACCGGCGGCTGCGAAATCTTATCTCAGTCGTTGGAAGTGCCGGAATAATGACACGGCTGCATTGTTTGTCGAACACGCCGTTGATTTGCTTTGTCCGAATGGGAAGGTCGGTTTCATTATCCCAAAGCCATTCACCTATGCATCGAATTGGAAGAAGTTGCAGGAAATTGTTGTCGAGCGTCTCGAGGTGTTAATCGATTGCTCAAAAGTGTGGCGTGAAGTCAAGCTAGAGCAATGCATTGTCGTCTTCGCAGCCACAATATCTGAACAGTATCGAGGTGGATATCGTGACGCTTCGACGATCACCGAAAATGGGTTTCACTTAAAAAGCACCGCAGCGGAATTGCAGTTTCTCCCGAGTCACGTATCTGCCAAGGAGGTTGAGTTTGCTCGTGAGATCATGATGCGAACAGTCTCATTGTCGAGGTACGCAACAAATCGTCGCGGAGCGATGATGCAGAAGTTCGTTACCAATCGTGGCAAATATGGCGTGATCGGTGGCAAGCAAATTCAACGCTGGAGCATCGTTACCGACAGTCCAAAGCGAATTGCCGCAGCGGACGTCTCCGATACGAAGGCGTTTATTCAACCAACGTCTGTGCTCGTTCAGAACATCGTCGCCCATATTCAAAACCCAATCCCGCACATCAAGATCATTGCCGCACTGCCGACCGAAGCAGAATGCGAAAACTTTTTGATCCTCGACACAGTGAATCAAATCGATTGCCGTGATGCGATCACGGCCAAAGTCGTCTGTGCAAGTCTCAACTCCTCGCTGATTAACTGGTTTGCCTATCGCTTTCTTTTCGCCAACGCCATTCGGACGATGCACTTTGACGCTGTCACTACAAATCGCATGCCGATGCCGCCGACGCTTGATACGAACCTAAAAAGCGAGATTGCCGCGAAAGTTGACCGCAGAAAGTCGCAAAGCGAATCGATCGGGTCAATCCGCACGCCCCAAGAACAAACCGCCCTGCAGCGGCAAATCGACGCCACCGATCGGCAGATCGATCAACTCGTGTACCAGCTTTATGGCTTGACCGACGACGAGATTCGGATTGTGGAAGAGGCGACGCAGTGAGCAGTGAGCAGTGAGCAGTGAGCAGGGGAGCGAACGCCCAAACGGGGACGGGCACCCCATTCGAGATGTTCTCGCCAAACCTGCTTGACACAACAATGAACGCATGTACGTTTACGCCCGTCGGCTCAGAACACGTTCGGAATCATGTCATGGCTCGCCTCGTTTCCTAAGTCCGGCTGTGGCCATTTCCTTTTTTCCCTGTTTGTTTCTCGTTTCCTTTTGGTGCTGATCATTGCTGCCGTGGCTGCGGGCGATATATTGCCTGAACAGGCGATTGACTGAGTAACCGAACGGAGTTTTCACGTGATCCAAGCCTATGCTGCTGATTCGCCCGATGGCGACTTCGAGTTGTTTCAATACGACCCTGGTCCGTTGCAACCAGGCGAAGTCGAGATTGCCGTTGAATACTGCGGCATTTGTCACAGCGACTTGAGCATGAAGCTGAATGAATGGGGAATTACCGCTTATCCGTTTGTCGGCGGTCACGAAATTGCTGGTCGGATTGTCGCGCTGGGGAGCGGCGTCGAGCACCTGCAGACTGGCCAGCGTGTGGGCGTGGGCTGGACGGCCTCGTCGTGTTTGCGATGCGAGCAATGCCAGAGCGGATATCAAAACCGGTGCCGCGATGCGCGGGGAACGATCGTTGGCCGGCACGGGGGTTTTGCCGACCGTGTCCGAGCACAGGCCGACTGGGCGATTCCGATTCCCGAAGGTGTCGATTCCGTCGATTGTGGTCCGCTTTTCTGCGGCGGGCTGACCGTGTTCAATCCGCTGGTCGAGAACCACATCGCCCCCACGGCGCGGGTGGCTGTCATCGGCATCGGTGGCTTGGGTCACATGGCGCTCAAGTTCGCTCGGGCTTGGGGCTGTGAAGTAACGGCGCTGAGCACGTCGCCCGACAAAGAATCCGAAGCCCGCGAGATGGGCGCGCATCATTTTCTGAACTCGCGCGACAAGCACGCGCTCGAATCAGTGGCCGGAAAGTTCGACATGGTCCTTGACACTGTGAACGTTCCGCTCGATTGGGACGGCTACATCAATACGTTGCGGCCGGGAGGCAAATTGCACATCGTCGGCGCTGTCGAAAAAATCGAGGCCACAGTCCTGCCAATGATCATGGGGCAGAAGTCACTCGGTGGCTCCCCCACCGGTGGCATTGTGCGGGCCAAGGAGATGCTCGAATTCTGCGCCCGTCACGCAATCAAGCCGTTGATCGAGACCTTCCCGATGAGCAAGATCAACGAGGCCATGCAACACCTGACGGCAGGAAAAGCGCGGTATCGTATTGTACTGGAAGCGGACTGGTGATCGGAACGGGTTCATGCCAGCCCTGGGCACAGCCACCCTAGTTGAACTCAGCAAGTCGCTGCAATTTTCTTCCCGTGAAGCGTATGCTGGCCGCCGGCTGGTAATTGCCGCCCTCGGGGCACCACTCTCTGTGTGGGGGATTCTCGACTTGGAGAGTCACTATCTTGCCCGGTATGCCACGTGTCTAGCCAGCACCAGCGAAATGGGCCGATTGACTCCGCGCAGGCTCCAGCGTAGCCTGAATGATCCGGCGCTGAGTGCCTGCGAAGGCCCCTTAGGGAGCGATTTTTGGCAGGCTGCGACGCCCGAATCGTACAATCCGACAACTCGAATTAGCCCGGCGGCAGGCGATATATGCCGCAGAAAGATGACTCGCATGAACCCCGCCGAAGTGCTCCGTATTGTTGATGCTATCCACCGTGACAAGAAAATCGAAAAAGAAGTCGTCTTCGAAGGGATCGAGTCGGCGTTTGAATCGGCCTTGAAAAAGCACTATGGCGAAGAGTCGGAGGTGACGGTCGAAATCAATCGCGAAGATGGCTCGCTCGCGGCCACCGTCGAAGGCGAGGTTCTCGATAACGAAGAGATCGTCGGGCGAATCGGAGCGCAAACTGCCAAGCAGGTGATGATCCAGAAGATTCGCGAAGCCGAGCGTGACGCCCTCTACGACGAATACGAAGAGCTCATCGGCCACATGGTCAGCGGCGTCATCCAGCGCTACGAAGGGGGGGCCGCCACAGTGGCGCTCCCCAACGTCGAAGCGCTGCTGCCGCGCAGCGAACAAATCCCCGGCGAAACGCACCACGTCAACGAGCGCGTTCGCGCCACGGTTTACGAAGTCCGCAAGGCGGGGAGCCGAGTCAAGGTCATTCTGAGCCGTCGCTCTCCGGCCCTCGTCCAACGGCTCTTCGAGCAAGAGATTCCCGAGATCGCCGACAGTGTGATCGAAGTGAAAGCCATGTCGCGCGAGCCGGGCTATCGGTCGAAGGTTGCTGTGTCGAGCAGCGACGCCCGGGTCGATTGCGTTGGCGCTTGTGTCGGCGTGCGGGGCAACCGCATCAAGAACATCGTTGACGAATTGAGTGGCGAGCGAATCGATATTGTCCGCTGGGACGACGACCTCGAAGTGTTGATTCCCAACGCACTGTCGCCGGCGACCGTCGAACAAGTGATCTTGTGCCGAATGCTCGGGCGGGCGATTGTGCTGGTGAGCGAAGACCAACTGTCGCTCGCGATCGGGCGTCGTGGCCAGAATGTGCGGCTCGCCAGCAAACTTTCGGGCTGGGACATTGAAATCATGACCCAAGAAGAACTGGCCGAGTCAATCGATCGGGCGGTCGGCGGGTTTAGTGCAATCGAAGGGGTAACGACCGAACTGGCCGAGAAGCTGGTTGAAGAAGGATTCTTGAGTTACGACGACTTGTCGATCATCGAGCCCGACGATTTGATGCAGATAGGTGGACTGAGCGAAGAGGCCGTCAACACGATTGTCGAACTCGCCGAGGGGCGTGCCGAAGAAGCCGAGGCGGCAGCCACCCAGGCGCGGCGGGCGAAGAAAGAACACGAGCGACTTCAGGCTGAGGTCGACGAGGCCCGCGAAGCGGCTGCGGCGGCTCGAGGTGCGATCGAAGGGGATACCGACCAAGAGACTGACGAAGCCGAAGAAACGACGGAGTCGGCCGACGCCGACGACTCGATAAGTGAAAGCGAAGCGTTGGAAAGCAGTTCCGATGAGCCCGAATCGACCGGCGAGGGGGATGACGAAGAGCGTGCCGACGCTGGACAGCGGACACCGACTAGTTCATAAATACTGGACTACCCGCTTCGCGTGGCGTCCCGCCTTGGTGGGTTGCTGCCCGCTTGCCGGGGGGTGCGTTTGGGGTCCGCGAGGGGATGAGTTCCGAGGCTAGCACGATGGCTCGCAGGCGCTCGTTTTGTCGAGAGTTGCGAGAGTTGCTTGTCGAGACTAGTTTGGCAAGACTTGCCAAAGTGGTGCCGGTCGCAGGAGATGTCAAAATGATTTGTTAACATGAGAGAGCATGGCTGACGCTCAGTCGGACGCATGGAGTCTGCCGTAGCGAAGCCGCTTGGAGAATTCGATTTGTCGGTACGCATTTACGCCTTGGCCAAAGACCTGAACATCGACAGCAAAGAGCTGGTCGACATCTGCACGCGCGCCGGCATCCCCGGCAAAGGGTCGGCGCTTGCGAGCCTCGACGACGTCGAAGTCGTCAAACTGAAGACTTTCATGGACAACGGCGACAGCCGGCCGTCTGGGAAGCCGGCGTCGAGTAAACCGGCCCCGAGCAAACCGGTGGCGGGCAAACCAGGGCCAGTTAGTCCGAAGCCGCTCGAGCGTCCCACCAAACCGGCGGCCAAAACTGACCGCAAGATGCAAGTCATCACCACGCCCAAGGCAGCATCGCCACTGAGTGGGCTCCGCAAAAATCGCGACGACGCTGCCACTGCGACCGGCCACTCGCCGACTGTGGTGCCCGGCGAAGATGTCCCCAGCGTACCACAACAAGAGTCGGCCCAGCGCGACGAGACAGACCAACACGCAGGCGAGCAACGGCCGGCCGCCGACGAGAAGTCGGGGAGCGAAAGCGTGATGTCGCGGATGATGCGCCGCGAAGACTACGTCGGACCTGGCGGCGCACAGCGCAAGATGCCGATTGTCGGTGGTGCTGGGGGTGGCGCAAAACGCGACGCGAAAGACGCGGGCAAGCCCCGCAAATCGGGCGATGGCCCCGCGAAGGGTCGGCCCGCGATTAAGCTCGCGCCGATGCCGGCCGCTCCCGAAAAGCCCGCGCCCAAGGCGAAGAAGAATTCGGACGAGGGTCCGACGATGAAGCCCGACATGAAGCTGCCGGCCGAAATTCTCAGCACCGGAAAACTCGGCAGCAAACCACTCGCCGACCACCTCCGCAGGGCCGAGCGTAAGCTGGCCGAAGACAAAGAGAAGGACGAAAAACCTGGCACTCGGGCTCGGGGACGCAAACCTCTCGGCGACGTGAAGGACGAGAAAGAGGGAAGCGGTCGCCCAATGCTCGGCGGTCGCGAACAACGTCAGCTAAGCCGTAATCGTCGCCCTCGTCGTGGCGATGAAGAGGGGGGCGGTTTTCGCCGCGGTACGCGTCGCCAAAAACGGAGCGGCACCAACACGGCAGCCCCCCGCAAAGATCGCGTGCAGCTCGAACTGCCGTGTACCGTGAAAGAGTTCTCTGAAGCGGTCGGTGTGCCCGCTGCGGCCATTCTTCGCATTCTGATGGAAGAAGGGGTCATGGCGCAGATGAACGCCGTGATGGATATCGAACTGACTGAGTTCGTCGCGGCCGAACTCGAAGTTAATGTCGAGTTTGTCGAAGCGAGGACGCTCGAAGACGAGCTGCTGACAGAAATCCGCGAGCGCGAAGATGACCCGGCCGATTTGGTCGAGCGTCCGCCGGTCATCACGTTCCTTGGTCACGTCGACCACGGCAAGACCTCGCTGCTTGACCGCATCATCGGCAGCAATGTCGTCAGTGGCGAAAGCGGTGGCATCACCCAGCATATTCGCGCTTACAAGATCGTGAAAGATGGCCGCGAGATTGCATTCGTCGACACGCCAGGCCACGAAGCGTTTACCGAAATGCGGGCACGCGGGGCGAACGTGACCGACATCGCGGTGCTCGTTGTCGCCGCCGACGATGGGGTCATGCCGCAAACCGAAGAAGCGATTGGGCACGCCCGCGCGGCGGGAGTGCCGATTGTCGTGGCGCTCAACAAAATGGACTTGCCCGGTGCGGACGAGAATCGGGCGATGCAGAGCCTCGCCGCCAACGACTTGCTCCCCACGGCTTGGGGTGGTGACGTTGAAGTGGTGAAGACCAGCGCCACCACCGGCGCGGGCATCGACGAGTTGCTCGAAACCTTGCTGACCGTCGCCGAACTGCGCGAGTATCGAGCCAATCCGAATCGCCCCGCGTACGGCACCGCGCTCGAATCGCAGCAAGACCCCGACCAGGGTGTCGTCACCAAGCTGATCGTGCAAAACGGAACGCTTCGGGTGGGGGACGTGGTGGTCTGTGGCGAATCGTATGGTCGCGTCAAGGCACTCAGCAATCCCCTCAACATGAACGACCGGTTGGGCCAAGCCGGCCCAAGCACGCCGGTCAACGTGATTGGTTTTGAATCGGCCCCTGGGGCCGGCGAGTCGTTCTATGTCATCGACGAAATCTCGGAAGCACGCGAGATTGCCGAGTCGCGTCGCGATGCGGCCCGTTCACAATTGCTCAACGCCCGCACGCCGGTCCACGTGACGCTCGAGAACCTGTTCGAGAGTCTCGATATGGTCGAAGACGTGCAGACGCTCAACCTCATCCTTCGGGCCGATGTGCGTGGCACGATCGAAGCGATTCAAAAGGAACTGACCAAGCTCGATCATCCCGAAGTCAAACTGCGGATGCTGCTGGCGACCGTTGGTGGGGTGACCGAGGGGGATGTCCACCTGGCCCACGCCTCCGATGCGGTCATTATCGCCTTCAATGTCGTACCCGATGATCGCGCGCGAAGCCTTGCCGAAAAACTCGGCATCGAGATTCGTCGCTACGACATCATCTACAAGATCGGCGACGATCTCAAGGCGGCGATGGAAGGCATGTTGCGGCCCGAAGAACGCGAAGTCGAACTCGGTCGCGCACTCATTCAAATGGTCTACAAGATCAGCCGAGTCGGCACGGTTGCCGGTTGCCGTGTTGTGAGTGGCACCATCGAAAGGAACGCCCGCTCGCGAATCATCCGCGAAAGCACCATCATCGGCGATTATCCCATCGACACACTCCGACGCGAAAAGGATGACGTCAAGGAAGTTCGCGAAGGCTACGAGTGCGGCATCAAACTGTCGGGCTACAACGACATCAAGGAGGGTGACCTCTTAGAAGTCTATAAGATGGAAGAAGTCGCCCGTAAGTTCGACGGTTGATGCCAACTTCGTCGTTTCGAGTTTGCCGCTCGGTTATCGACCGTTTTTTACTCCCCCCGGTCATTGACCGGGGGCTAATTATTTTTTCTGTTTCGAGTCAAATCACGTTCGATGAGCAGCCGCCGAGTCCTCAAAGCCGCCGAGGCGATCCGCGAAGTTGTCAGCATGGCAATTTTGACCGACCTTCGCGATCCGCGCATCGAGCACGTGACCGTCACGCGCGTCGAGGTAGCGGGCGACATGCGCACGGCTAAGGTCTATGTGTCGGTCATGGCCGACGAGACCCACCAAAGGCTCGCCATGCAAGGACTGCAAAACTCGGCCGGTTTCTTGCAGTCGAAGATTTCGCAGCGGATCGACACCCGGTATACGCCGCGAATTCGCTTCGAACTCGACCAGGGTGTCAAGCAATCGATCGAGATTGCGAGGATGCTGCGGCAGGTGTTGCCCGCCGATGCCGATGCCGATGCCGACGGTGGTGTCGAAGCTGACGATATTGCCGAAGAAACTGGTGAATTTCTGTCGCGCAATCAGCCCGATGTTGAATCATAATAAAACGACTCAAAGTAGCTGGCAGAACATAGTCGGCCCCCCTTCCCTGCCTCGCTTCCTCCGCCATTCATCGCGACACATCTGACAGACAGCATGGCCACACAAAACCGCGGACAACGCATCACTAAACTGCTCACGCAGGTCAAGAAACAATACAAGCCGGTGCCCGGCCCGCCTCAGCGGAGCCTGCTCGAGCACCTGCTCTACGCGGCGGTGCTTGAGAACTCGCCCTATGAGGTTGCCGACAAAGTCTTTGCCGATCTGCAAAACAGCTATTGTGGGTGGAACGAAGTGCGCGTGAGCACACGTCGCGAGTTGGCCGAAATGATGAAGCCGCTCGTCGACCCCAACGAATCGGCCGAGCGTCTCAAGCGAACACTGCACAACATTTTTGAAACCGTTTACGAGTTCGATCTCGAAGTGCTGAAGAAGCAAAACCTTGGACAGTCGGTCAAGCAGCTCGAGAGCTATGTCGGGACAACGCCTTACATGATCTCTTACGTGATTCAGCACGCGCTCGGTGGCCATTCGATTCCGCTCAACACCGGAGCCATGATTGCCCTGCAAACCCTCGAAGTCATCACGCCGGCCGAAGCCGCCAAGCACCAAGTGCCCGGGTTAGAGCGAACCGTTCCGAAAAGCAAAGGCCCCGAAGTCGCGTCGATCTTCCATCAACTGGGCGTCGAGATCGGTAAGAACCCCTACGGCAGCTCGGCGAAGAAAATTCTGCTCGCTCTCGACCCGAGTTGTAAAGATAACCTGCCCAAGAAGCCTGCGCCCCCCGAGCCAAAGCCCGAGCCCGAACCGACGAAGCCTGAACCAAAGACACCGGCCGCTAAGTCACCCGCCGCCAAAACGAAGCCGACCGCCGAAACAACCAAGGCCCCCGAAAAGCAAACGACGAAGCAATCGACAAAGCAACCAGATAAACCACCGACGAAACAACCAACAAACAAGAAAGCCGCACCGGTCGCGAAAAAGACGCCTCCCACGAAGAAAAAAGAAGCTGCCAAGCCCGCCAAAAAGAAGCCAGCCGCGACCCAGGCAGTGAAGAAAAAGGCGAAGACGGCGGGAAAGAAGCTGACGAAGAAGAAGCCGAAGTGAGCATGGACTGGTTGCGTTGACTTACCTGCGGAGATGGCAAGAATGAGAGAATGTCCAAACATCGACCGGCATCCCTGTAAGGAAACTTCACAGTGCCAACCACAAGCTTTCTCGGTCACTACGATGGCAAGAGCGTCCAACTCGACGAGCAGGTGAATATCGCTGCTAATGCCAGAGTGTTGGTTACCGTGTTGCCTGCAGTTGACCCTGTCGTTGACGATGACACGACTCGAGACGACTGGGATCTGTTGGCCGCTACCTCACTGGCACAAGCGTATGGCGACGACGAACCAGAGTATACAAAAGCCGATTTCTTGCCATGAACGAAGGTGACGTCATTGTGGCATCGCTGCCGCAAGCAGACGGCAAGGTCAAACAACGCCCGGTGGTCGTGCTCGCAAAACTTCCACCTTTCGGCGACTTGCTCACCGTGGGTGTGAGCACGCAGACGCAAATGGCCGTGCCAGGATTCGACGAAGTGGTCGATTCACACCACGTTGATTTCGTAAGTTCAGGATTGAAGCGAGATTCCGTCATCCGCCTCAGTTTCGTTTCGGCGATATCGCCGAAACGGTTTTGCGGTCGCATCGGCAGAATCTCTCCTGATTTGCTCAAGTCGCTAAGAAATCGACTCGCTGACTTAGGGATGGCTGGCCAACAACTTCCTTCCTTCGATTGCGATATTTCTCTCAAACGACCGGGTGCCATTTGAAAATCGGTGAGCTAAGGAAGAACCGCCACGACGCGGCGAGCACCACGAGCACAGCGAAAAAGCTCATCAAAGGATCCTGCTTATCGACATCCTTGCGTCAGAAACTCAACGATACCAAAACTGTTTTCAACGACAAAACAGCCATTTAATGGGTTTTCGAGGCAAGTACGCGCGCGAGGATCAATCGACTTGGCAGTTCACTGCTGGTTCTGATCGAGAGCGTTCGCGCCAAGTCCGCCGTGTACTTGGCGCTCGTTGCGTCGTGGCGGTTAACTGAACTACGACCGGCAAAACATGTCGGGGCAGTTTGCAAAATCGGGAAGTTAATTCGCGGGCGGGCAATAGCATTCATCTCGCTCTCGGTGGTGGCTCAGTCGCCATACTTCGGCCAGTCCGCATAGCCCTCTTCGTCAAAGCTATACCACACGTCCATCGCGGCTGGCTTGGCCAGAGGCCAATCGTTCGCGAAGCGTTCGGCGAGGTCAGGATTCGAAATGTAGGGCCGGCCAAACGCCACCAGATCGGCATCGCCGCTCGCGATCGCGGCTTCGGCCGACTCTTGGGTGTAGCCACAGTTGGCCATCAGTGGCTTCTGGAACACCTCGCGGAATTCGGCCAGCGTCATCGGCTCGCCTAGTTCGTGGAACCCAAACGCCAAACCATCGACCACGTGCAAATAAGCGAGCGGCAGTTCGTCGAGCTTCTCGGCTGCGTAGAGAAATGTGTCGCGATAGTCTTCGCTTCCCATATCGTTGAAATTGCCGTTGGGCGAAAGTCTTACGCCGACCCGCTGCGCGGGCCACTCGCCCGTGACCGCTCGAGCGACTTCGCCCAGAAAGCGGTATCGGCAGGTCACGTCGCCACCGTAGATGTCGGTCCGTTTGTTGGTTCTCGATTGCAAGAACTGATCAATGAGATACCCGTTCGCGGCATGAATCTCAACGCCGTCGAACCCCGCCTCGCGAGCCCGCTTGGCAGCCAGACGATAGTCTTCGACGACGCCGGGAATTTCGTCGGTGGTGAGCGCACGCGGCGTTTCGTAATCTTGTTTGCCGTCGGGAGTATGCACATATTCGCCACCATGCTTGATGGCCGATGCGGAGACCGGCAGCCCACCATCGGGCTGAAAACTGCTGTGCGATGCTCGGCCACAATGCCAAAGCTGCAAGAAGATGGGCGTCTCCTTGGCGTGAACTGCCTCAACGACTTGCCGCCATGCGTTGGTTTGCTCGTCGGTGTAGATGCCCGGCGACTGGTTCCAGCCATTCCCCTGCTGCGATACGACCGTCGCCTCGGTAATCATCAGCCCTGCCCCGGCGCGCTGCGCATAGTATTCGGCCATCAGTGCGTTGGGCATCCGCTCCGTGCCGGCGCGAGCCCGCGTCATGGGAGCAATGACCACGCGGTTCTTCAGGGGCAAATCGCCGAGCATGAATGACGAGAGGAGTCGTGGCGAGCTTGTGGACGACATGCGGGGGCCTTCCAAGGTTCTTGCGGCGGGAAATCGATGTCGAAAGCATACTGCAGCGCGGGGGAGTTCGCCATAGACTCGCGCCATGGACAGGGCTTAGAATCGTGAAGTCAACGATCAACTCCTCATGCGATCATGGCAATTGCCGATGCCTCAATCCACCAAACCAATCGAACAACTCTATCGCGAAGCAATCGACGCGATGACGCCGGCGGAACGTTTTGGGCGTGGTCAAGCGTTGTTTAACTGGGCCCGCGACTGCATGGCACGTCAAGTCGTTGCCGAGCGCAATGCCGCAGGCGAGCAGGAGCCGATTGACCCATATCTGCTGAAGCTCCTCGTGGGGCGGAAGATGTATCAAAACGAAACGCAAGTTTGCCAGTGGATCGATAGGATGGTGGCCGATGTTTCCCCTTGAGGCGTTTCGTTCGACGCTTGAGAAGTTCCGCGCAATGATCGACGCCTGCGGCATTCGCTACCACCTGACTGGTGGCGTCGTCGGCAACGCCTTTGGCGAACCACGCATGACGCAGGATATTGATATTGTTGTCGACCCGCGCGGCGTCGCGGCGCAACTGGGCAAGCTGGTATCACTGCTGTCGAACTCTGACTTCGAGTACCAGCAAGCTTCCATTGAGCACGCCATCGCCAGCGGCACCATGTTCCAACTTTTCGACCGCGTCGAAATACTCAAACTCGACATCTATCCAAGAGAATTGATCGCCGGCGAGTTAGGCCGCTCAACAGAGTTCGAACTTTTCGAAGGCTTTTCGGTTCCGTTGGTTTCGCTCGTCGATGCCGCAGCGTCGAAGCTCATTTGGATTGACAAAGGAAGCCACAAGAGCCGCCGAGAATTGAGAGCGATTGTCCGTAAGCTCGACGAGCAGCAGCTTGGCGAGTTGAATCGGTTGACAGGCGAACTGGGGCTTGCGGCGCTACTCGCTGAGGTGCTCGCAGAGCCGGATGAGATTCAGTGAGCCGATGATTTCTCAATCGCGCCGTGACTCTGACGACTCACTTTATCGAAACGCCCTTCTCTCGCGGCAGCCCGCCGATCTCAACAACGGAAACACTGCCTCCGTCGACCACATCAACAGTCAACCGATTGCCGTGCATCAACTCCATGCCAATCAGCGGCTCGCACTCAGCTCAAGCAACCAGAATTTCTCGCTGCTTCTCAGGAAAGCTGACGATACCAAGAAAAAGCTCGACTGGCACGATGGCTCCATCGGCCAACATCGAAAGCCGCTGACCCGCAGGCTTTAGCCGAAGTGATTCGATCAACTCTTGCGGCAGCGTAAGGCAGCCATTAAAGCCCGTGTCGATTAGGGCCGGAAGCGAGTGAATTCGGCCGTCCTCGCCGAGCAGTTCGACCTTTATTCGTGCGGCCAAATCCTGCACCAAGCCGATGATCACTTTTCGCTCCCAAGCCGGTGACCACCCATGCTATACGCTGCCCGATGCCCCACTCGCAGACCATAAAGCACGGCATTCGCGTGCCTTACAAGCAAGGCTTTGGTCGCTTCAACATCGGTGTCGGCAACTTCGTAGTCACCCGATTCGATATCGATGACGACAAACCGATTTTGATTTTGCGGCGCAATCCTGTCGCGAATCTCTTGAGCATAGAGGAATTCGCCCCGTGAAACTATTTCGCTCGCGCTATATTCGGCGTATCCCATTGTGTTGCTCCTATCTCATGACGACACAGCGTAATTATAGGCTAGTGACTGGCTAGATGCGACGTTGTTGCAACCGTTTGCTCGGCCGAGAGTATCAGGCGACAAACTTCCGCCGCTGACCCCACCCGGTGACATCTTCCTCCACCTTCCCATAAAATGCGAACCATTACGGGAGGGCGAGGCTCCTGCCGAGCTTTTGGGTCGGCACCCATGCTTGGCTCCACAGGAGCGTCGCCCTCCCGAAACTCCATTCACAAACCCTCGCCGAATTGATCATGGCCAAAGCCCCCAAATCCGCCATCAGTCCCACTCGTGGCGAGGACTATCCCGAGTGGTATCAACAAGTCATCAAAGGGGCCGATTTGGCCGAGAACTCCGACGTGCGCGGGTGCATGGTCATCAAGCCGTGGGGCTATGCGATTTGGGAGAACATCCAGCGAAGGCTCGACGATGCGTTCAAAGCCACCGGGCACGAGAACGCCTACTTTCCGCTCTTCATTCCGATGAGCTTTCTGGAGAAGGAAGCCGAGCATGTGGAAGGGTTCGCCAAGGAGTGCGCGGTGGTGACCCACCATCGTTTGGAACCCGATGGCAAGGGAGGCTTGCAGCCCGCGCCGAGCGCGAAGCTCGAAGAGCCACTCATCGTTAGGCCGACGAGCGAGACGATCATCGGCGCGACAGTCGCACGCTGGGTGCAAAGCTATCGCGACCTGCCGATCTTGATCAACCAATGGGCCAACGTGGTGCGTTGGGAACTGCGGACGCGAATGTTTTTGCGTACGGCGGAGTTCCTCTGGCAAGAGGGCCACACGGTTCACGCCACTGCCGAGGAAGCGCAGCGCGAGACGATGATGATTCTCGATCTGTATGCCGACTTCGCCGAGAACGCGATGGCGATGCCTGTTATTAAGGGCCGCAAGACGGCGGGCGAGCGATTCCCCGGCGCGGTCGACACGGTGAGCATCGAAGCGCTCATGCAAGATCGCAAAGCGTTGCAAGCGGGCACGAGTCACTTTTTGGGGCAGAACTTTGCCAAGGCCCAGGAGATTCGCTACCAGAGCGAAGCGGGTGAACTTGAGTACGCCTGGACGACGAGCTGGGGCGTCTCGACGCGGCTCATCGGCGGGCTGATCATGACCCACAGCGACGACGACGGACTGGTGCTGCCGCCGAAGCTGGCACCCGCGCACGTTGTGATCATGCCCATCTATCGCAACGACGAAGAAAAAAGCGAAGTGCTGCCTTACTGCGAATCGCTCAAAAGCGACTTGCAGATGCAAGTGTACGACGGCGCTCCGGTGCGCGTGAAACTCGACGACCGCGATTTGCGGGGGGGCGATAAGAAATGGCAATGGGTGAAAAAAGGCGTACCCGTTCGCGTGGAAGTTGGCCCTCGCGATGTGGCCGGCGGCGGAGCGTTTGTCGCCCGCCGCGATACCGATGGCAAGGGCGTCGGCACGCCACGCGAGGAACTTGTCAAAACCATCGGATCGACGCTGGCACAAATGCAACAGACCCTCTTCGATCGCGCGGCAAAGCTCCGCGACGAGGCGTCGGTCGACATCAATTCGCTCGCCGACTTTACCGACTACTTTGCCGAGGGCTCGGCCGGCGGGCTGGCTTACGCCCCGTTTGTCGACGGTGCGGAGACAGAAGCCAAGCTGAAGGAGTTGAAGGTTACGGCGCGGTGCATCCCGCTCACTGACAATGCGAAACCGGGCGAAGCAAAACCGGGCAAATGCATCTTCACCGGAGCTGACACAACAACCACGGCTGTCTTCGCCCGAGCTTACTAGCCGCAGGGTATTTTCGCCGTAACGACTGCTTGGGGGAAACGCAAAGACGCGAAGGCAATTTGCCTTTGGCCATGCAAGCGAGTTTTTCGTGTTCTTCGTGGCAACATCTTTGCGTCTTCGCGTCTTTGCGTTTCAACACTCTCGTCTCGACGTAGTAAGCGCGCTACGCAAGTCCTCGGGCGTATTGCACGGCGCGAAGGTTGCCAGGGTCGGATCGACACTCCGCAATGTTTCTTCGTCGACAAACGCGGCATCGAGCAATCGCACCCAATCAATCACGCGCCGTCCGCCACGATCGAAAAACTCGCGCGCGGCGGTTGCCGCCGGCGATGTTCGATACAGAGCGGTCAGCGGGTAAAGCTGCACGCCAATTTTGGGAACCGCTGCATCATGCGCCGCGAGGTGGTCGAGCAGCATGTCGATCACCTTTGCATCGAACCCCGGCGAGTCGGCGGCAAGCACGAGTGCTGCGTCGACCTCACCGGCGACGCATTCCAGCCCAGCGACAATGCCCGCCATCGGTCCCTGATTGTCGAGCATGTCGAACGCAATGCGAACGTCCGCCGGCAGGTTGGGAAGTGCCTGGTCGCAGCGGGCGGCGATGACGATGCTCTCGGGGGGAATCCGCTGTGCGACGCGATCGACAAGTTCGACGAGAAGTGGCCGCCCAGTTCCGGAATCGATCCACGCTTTGTCGCTCCCCATCCGGCGACTACGCCCGCCGCACAGAATGACAGCTCCGCTAGAGATTGACCGATCGGGCATATCGAGCGTTTACGAAAAGAGATGGACGAAGTACGTTGGAAGCGACAAACGACACGCCCCATTTTCACGATACATGCCACTTTCGTTCAAGTCACGCATCTCTGGAAACATCCCCGTCGACATGTCGGGTGTGGTGCCCGATCGTCTGCCAAGTGAGTCGGCTTTGTCACTCGCAAAACAGCCCGTTTGGCGGGGCAATCGCCGATTGCCGCTGGGCGAACTTTTTGCCATCGACGGAACCAACGATGGCACATGGCGGTTCGCGGGCGAGCTGGCTGCCGTCCATCATTTGGGTGAAGGCATGACTGCAGGCGAAATTTGCGTCGAAGGCGACATCGGTCGCCACGCCGGGGCCGCGATGCAAGGTGGATCACTCCACATCGAAGGCAACGCCAGCGACTGGTGCGGCGCCGAAATGCGCGAGGGAACGATTCGTGTTAAGGGCAACGCGGGCGATTATCTCGGGGCATGTTATGTCGGCAGTCGCGTCGGCATGAAAGGGGGAACGGTTGTCGTCGATGGAAACGCCGGCAAACACACCGCCGAAGCGATGAGGCGCGGTTGGATCACAATCTTCGGCAATTGCGGAGCGATGCCCGGCTATCGCATGCGTGCCGGTACGCTGTTCGTATTTGGCGATGTCGCCACGCATGTGGGTGCCGAGATGCGGCGTGGCACCATCGGGCTATTCGGAACAGACACACCGACATTGCTCCCGACGTTTCGCGATGCATGTCGCATCACACCCATCGCGATTACTATATTGCTACGCGATTTAGCCAACCGGGGCATGACGCAGGCGGCACGCCTCATCGGCGTCCCGCTGCGAACGGCCAACGGCGACTTACTCGAAGGAGGTCGCGGCGAAGTTTACTGGCGGGCAAATTGAACCGCGGTGGAAGCGAAGAGCGCGGAGCATTGAATTGGTTAACTACGCTGGCAAAACCGCTGATTGCTCAAACCTGAAATGATCGAACTATTGGTATTCATTCTCAAAGGCTATGCAATGGCCGCGTGCTTGTTAGCAGGAATTGTCTTTCTCGTTGGCGTCGGCATCGGATTCATTAGAGGCAGATAACACATGGTCATTTGGTTACTATTATTTTGGGTGGTTATTGACACTCTCGCAAGCACGCTTTGCATCTTGGCGTATGGCCCTGGAAAAAAGCTCGGCGTATACCTCCGCAACTCAGTCTCCCAATAGCACACAGCTCTGCACATTCCTCCGCGCTCTCCGCGTCCTCTGCGGTTCAAAAAAACATGATCGAAATAAGCAACAAACTCACCCCTCAAGACTTGCTTCCAAAAATCGAGCGGATGTGGCCGCTCGCGGCAGCGAAGATTCACTCCATTGCTGATTCATTCGACCCGGCTGGACCCGCGCCGGTGTTTACAGCCGATGGCAAGTACGTTTCGCAAGGTTGGACCGAGTGGACCCAAGGTTTTCAATATGGCTGCGCGTTGCTGGCGTTCGATGCCACCGGCGACGAGTCGCTGCTGGAGCTTGGCCGCGACCGCACGAGGCGATTCATGGCGAGCCACATCACCCACACGGGCGTTCACGATCACGGGTTTAACAACGTCAGCACCTATGGCAATTTGCGACGGCTGATGCTTGCCGGTCGCATTCCACACGACGAGGGAGAACTACGTTTCTACGAACTCGCTCTCGCTGCATCGGGCGCGGTGCAAGCGGCGCGTTGGAGCAAAACGGCCGAGGGTGGTGGCTACATCTATTCGTTCAACGGTCCTCATTCGCTGTTCTGCGACACGATTCGTTCGCTACGTGCATTGGCTGTGGCGCATGAACTGGGGCATGCCATGGCGGGCGAGAACGACGCCCGCACGTCGCTCCTCGATCGACTCATTCAGCACGCCACGACCACTGCCAAGTACAGCGTTTATTATGGCGAAGGTCGCGATACGTACGATGTCCGAGGCCGAGTCGCTCACGAAAGCATCTTCAACCCCAACGACGGCAACTATCGCTGCCCCAACAGCCAGCAAGGTTATTCGCCTTTCACGACTTGGACGCGTGGACTGAGCTGGATCGCCCTCGGCTATCCCGAGCAACTTGAATGGCTCGCGACATGCAGCGACGAAGAGCTCGACAAGTTCGGCGGTCGAAACTCGATCGAAACAACTTGTGTGAAAGCCGCCCGTGCTGTCTGCGATTTCTATCTCGAGCAAACACCCACCGATGGCGTTCCCTATTGGGACACCGGAGCGCCGGGGCTTGTGCAATTGGGCGACTACCTAAACCACCCCGCCGATCCGTTCAACGATCACGAACCGGTCGATAGCTCGGCCGCCGCGATCACATGCCAGGGACTGTTGCGGCTGGGGCAATGGCTCCAAACACATGGCGACAGCGACTCGGGCAATCGCTATTGGCAGGCTGGCCTAACCACGCTCGCGACTTTGCTCGATGAGCCCTATCTATCGACCGACGCGAATCATCAAGGCCTGCTCCTACACACCGTCTATCATCGCCCGCGCGGCTGGGACTACATTCCCAAGGGAAGCAAAATCCCCCGAGGTGAATCGGCCCTGTGGGGCGATTACCATCTGCTCGAAGCGGCGCTTTATGTGCAGCGTATTGCCAAGCAAGAATCGTATTACACGTTTTTCGCAGATGTCTAATGGAGAAGGCAGCAGGCGGAGAGCAGAGGGCAGTTTAATTCAATAGCCGACGAGCTACCGCTCGTCGGAGTCTTACTAGTGTGTCGCATTCGATATGAGCAACAACAAAGTCGCAATCGTCACTGGTGGAACGCGCGGAATCGGACTCGGAATCGCGACCGAACTTGCGTCAAAAGGGTTTGATCTCGCCATCAATGGTCGTCGACCTGAGTCAGATGTCGCCGAGGTGCTTGCGCAACTAAGCGCGCAAGGGGGACAGGTGATTTATCTATCGGGTGATCTTGCCGACGGGGAGTTTCGCAAGTCGCTCGTCGAAAAAGTCCAGGCGCACTTTGGCCGCCTCGATTTGCTCGTGAACAACGCCGGTATCGCGCCACCAGTGCGGGCCGATATCATCGACGCCAATGAAGACTCGTATGATTTAGTGATGGACGTCAATCTCAAAGCTCCTTACTTCCTCACGCAGTTGGTTGCCCACGAATTTCGCAAACAGTTCGCCGCCGACCCGAACTTTCGTGGCTGCGTCATCAACATCGGCAGCATCTCGGCCGAAGTCGCCAGCACTAACCGAGGCGACTATTGCCTCAGCCGCGCCGCTACGAGCATGGCGACCAAACTGTGGGCCGTCAGACTTGCTGAGTTCAACTCGACCGCCTACGAAGTGCGCCCCGGCATCGTCGCTACCGACATGACGGCCGGTGTGCAAGACAAATACGACGCCATGATTGCCGACGGTCTGCTCGTGGAACCGCGTTGGGGACAGCCTGCTGACATCGGCCGCGCGGTGGCGTTGCTCGCCAGTGGCGAGTTGAGCTACGCGCCCGGCCAGGTGCTGACCATCGATGGTGGACTTACGCTTCGGCGGTTATGAGGGATGACGGCTATTCGCCCCATAATTCGACACTCAATCGTTCGACCGGCATGGTGGGCATGATCTCGGCGTCGAACAGTTGGGCTTCGATTTTGGCGAGTTGTGCGCGCAGACCCTCGGATTCGAGCTTCAGCAGGTCGACCTCGCGTTCGGCTTCGGCCTGCTCGATCATACGCTGCTTGAGCTCGTTGACCATCATCAGCAGCGCGTCGCGGGTCGCCAAATTCTCGTCGAGTTCGATCGCCAGGGATGTCAACTGTTCTTCAAACGTCGACGACTGTTTGTTGTCGCGGCTATTTTGCATTTCGCGCTTGGCTTCGAGCATCGAAATCTTGGTTTTCGTTAGTTCTTGTTCGAGAGCCGTTTCCATTTGCTCGGCACGAATTCGCTGGGCTTCGAATTCAAGCCGTTTCTTCACCAGCGTGCGCTCGACCTCGGCCACCTCGTGCTCGGGTACGAGCGCTTGCTCGGCCATTGTCTTCATGTGGTCGAACTTGGCTTGCATCGCTTGCAATTGCAATTCATTGGCGGCGAGTTCGGCTTTGGTCGCCTCGACCTGCTGCAGGCCCTGTCTCTCCTGAGCTGCAAACGCGTTCTCGAAATGCATGAGCATCTCCTCGTCGGCACTATCGGCACCGAGCTCCTTCGCATCAGCCTCGGCTTCGGCCAGTCGCATTTCGATGGCCTGTTGGCGGGCTTCGATCTGGCGGTTTCGCAGCGCAAGCTCCCGGAGTTGACGCTGGGCTTCGATTAATTGGGTTTGCATGGAGTCGGTCGACTCACCGAGAGCAATCTGCCGTTCGACAAGTTGCCGCGACACTTCGTCGTACTGCTTGCGCAAATGCGATTCGGACTCGCGTAGTCGTGCCAACACGTCACTGAGGTGAGCCTCCCGACGACCGATTGCAGACAATTCGCTGTTGTTCAGCGTCTTTTTGATCTGGCCGACGACGTGATCGAGCACTGCTTGCTCGAATCGTCGTCCTTCGTCCTCGTGTACAACATCGACCGGCGGCTGCGTTCGAAACAGCAGACGCAACTCATAGAGTCGCGCATCTTCGCTCGCGGCGACTTCGTGCACCTGCAATTGTCCCGGACTGAGTGGAGTCACTTCTAGGTTGAGATACCTGCTCGCCTTTTTGCTGAGTTCAAGCAGTTTTACCGCATCCACCGAACTCGCAATGGCCTTTTCGCCCAGCGGAACAAGCGAGTCGTTGCCGTGTACGATAATCGTGGTAGACAGATGTCCTGGCCACCACTGCGGCTCGCTAGCTGGCTCGCTTTGAGCGGGAGCGTTGTGAGCGGCAGCGATGCAAATGGCCATCGCCAGCAAAAGTCTGCAAGTGGGCATGGTCGGTTCCTTGTTAAAGAGTGCGAAGTGGTTGACGGTTACTTGGTGATCGCCGCGACTCGATCGGCTGCGATTTCACCCCAGGGGCTTTCGGCATCGGTGGTGGCTAGGTTTCGGTAGCTGGAAAGTGCCAGCGACGTCTCGCCGTACTGCTCGTAGGTTTCGGCGATCTCGAGGCGGACCGCCGCCAGGGCGCTGCGCGAGACAATTGGCTCGTGGATGGTGGCCATCTCCGCTTCGAGTGTCTGCACGTAGTCGCGTGACTCGGCAAGCATACGCCTCGATTTCCAGCCATCGATTCGGTCGCGGATCGATGCGACCGTACTGTCGTTCGCGTCGCTCACCTCGGCGATGCCCAGTTGCTCAATTGACTCGCGTAGCGAAGCGATCGCCGCGGCGGCTTCGATCGGATCGGGGGCACCGGCGGTTGTCGCCTCGGCACCTGCTCGCTGAGTTTGATCCGAAAAATTTGTATAAGTAGCCAACAGTGTCGCCGCGGCGACGCAGCTCACCGCGATGCCCGCGCGAATCTGGCGCGTATGACGACGGGCGGCGACACAACGCTCGATGGTGTCGAGCGTGGGAATTTCGACGTTGTGTGCTGCGAGTCGATTGTCGGTGCAGCGCAGAGCGTTAATGAGTTGAGATTCGTTTGATGTCATTTGATTTTTAAAGTTCGCTAACCCAAGGTTTGAGTTGTTCACGTGCTCGTGCTAGTCGTTTGCGAATAGCGGCCGGTGTGGTTCGGAGCAGCGTTGCCACTTCGTCGACCGATCGCTCTTCGAGGTAGTGCAGCACAATGGCTTCGCGATGTTTGGTCGCCAAGCGGGCGACGGCCCGCTGAATGGACTCGCTGGTTTCGAGGTGCGACTCGGGGCTTGTCGATGTTGATCGTTTTGCAGGTTCGCTCGCTTGATGAGCCCAAAACAGTTGGCGTAGTCGGCGTCGACGTGCTCGTGAGCGGCAAACGTTGATCGCAATTTGGGTGAGCCATGTCGGCAACTGTGCGTCGGCCCGAAACTGTCGATGCTTTTCAATCGCTCTTGCGAAAACCTCCTGTGTTATGTCGTCGGCGTCGTAACCATCGGCCGCTTGCGACCAGCCGACAAGCCGCTGCACAGTGCGGTGAATCGTCTGGTAGTGCGTGGCGACCAGCAGTTCAAACGCCCTCGGCTCGCCATCGGCAAACTGCACGGCAAGCCGCGTGGGCAGGCTGTCCGCTGCTGGCATGGCGGTCGTCGTCATATCGTGGGGCTGCCGATCTGGCCGATTACGGTCCAGCAGCCCAGACGCCGGCGACGAATTGCTCGCTAAACCAGTCATTTAGTAGATTTGACGCGCAACGCGACATCGATGAGACAACAAAGTTAAAAAAAGCCGATTACGCACGAAGGCAGGGTGCTTCCGCGATGCCATGCCGCGTCTCGCGCAGCTTAACATATCGCGTTACCATATCGCTACTTATGAGTTTCAAACAAACAGACCCGTCGATTGGAGCCAGCCCCGGAACACTCATCATTCCGAAGCAGGCTCCGCCGCCGAAAATCCACGGCTTTCACTATGGCTCGCAGGGTGTCGGCGACAAGTCGCTTATGCAGCAAATCGGCGAGCGAGTCGGCTTTCATCGCTTGCTGCTCGAGGACGTGGTGAATGTGCGGCAGGGTCCCAAGACCGAAGTCTACGACGACTAAGTGGGAAGTACAAAAGAACGCACAATGCCATCAAATATCGGCGTTAGCCGACGAGCTACGTCTCGTCGGAGTCGCAACTCAGTTGGTTGACCACTGTGCAAACTTTCGATGACGCCACTTAGGTACTCGTCGTCGTGCGAATGGTGAAGATCGACGACACGAATGATTCGGAACAGGGCTCAATCGACCTAATGGACCGTCAACGCCAAATCTTCGCGTGCCACTGGATTTGCCAGTGCGGCGCAACAACTGACACTGCAACAGTTTGCACTGGCAGAGCCAGTGGCACACAACCCTAACACTCGCATTTGACAATCCACTAGAGCAAGTGAGCATCGTCTTTGGCGAGCACAACTTGCTTAAGTTTCGATAAACGAATGGCGATGTGCTCGATCCCATCCGCAAACGAATTTGCTTTGTCTTGACCACCATCTTCGAAACGCAACATTATGCGTTGGCTTTGCCACCGCAAGGTTCGCTTCGCGAAGTCGTGAACCAAGCTGTGCTTCGCGCCACCGCCAGCGAAGAGTGGCAGGAAGTACTCGACGAGTATCTCGGCGGCATCGAAACAACCTGATTCGCTCGTGGCATCGCTCCGCTATTCCAACACTTGGCCGGCGGCTGTGAGTCGCTCACGCAACTCGCGATAGTCGACATCCTGTACTGCCACATCGCCTTCGATCGCCAGATGGGCCGCCTCGGCGGCCGATTCACCCAGGATCATAAACACCGGTTCCATCCGAATCGAACCATAGGCAATGTGACTCGCAGAAACGCAAACGGGCACCAACAGGTTCGTGCATTCGCCACGACGGGGCACGATCGCTCCGTAGTCGATCGGATAATCGCCACCGGGACTTTTCTGCACATCCCCTTCGTTGAGGACGACCCATGTGCCGTCGTCTTTTTGCGTCGCGTATCGCTGCACATTGTGAGAGTCCATGTTGTAAGACCCGCGGCCGATGGGCCGCTCGCTGGGCAAAGTTCGCCGCACGTGGTTCTCGGTAATCACAAAATCGCTAACCATTCGGCGAGCTTCGCGAACGTAAATCTGCGCAGGCCAATGGCCCGTTTCAGCAAACTCATCTTTCGCAAGTCCCCACCGGGCCATGCGCGTTCGCACATCGTTGGGAACACGCGAGTCGTTGGCAAGGAAGTAAAAGTAGCCTTGTTGGTAGCGAATGTGTTCGTCAAGAATTTCCTGCCGACGCTCGTAGCTGGCTTCGGGGTAGTCGTAGTTTTTTCCGATATTATCGGTCGAGAACGCGCCGCTGTTGTTGGTGTCGGTTTTGCCATTCGGCATCGGGTCGAACTTGCCAAACGTGTGCCGTGACCCAGCGACAAGGTATCGCAGCAGCAATTCATACTCGGCCGGGTCGTAGCCCGCGGGCTGAGGGAAAGCAACCCGATTCGCGGCGACATCAGTTAAACAAACGCGATAACAGTAGGCCTGTACACGATTGTCCGCTGCACCATGCTCGCCCGGCGGTTCGCTGCTGATGCGAGGCAGCAATCCGCTGGCCGGGTTGCCGGGCGTGTGAAACGGATCGATGGGCCGATCGAATTGGTGCGATGTCGCGTTCTTGGTCTGCACGCCGTTGAGTGTCTCGTCGTACTGGCTGTTGGCTTCGCGACCGACGGTGTAACTCACGCCGGCTGCCGCCATCAGGTCCCCCTCGTAGGTCGCGTCGATGAAAACTCGCCCGGCGTAGTGCCCGCCATCGAGCGTCTTGATCGCAACGATACGATTGTCTCGCAGCGAGACTCCCTGCTCGCAATCGAGCCACGCATCGCGAGTCACCTCGACGCCCGAGTCGTTGAGCCAAAGCTCGTAAATTGCCAGCGCCAAGTGCGGCTCGAAGACCCACATCGTGTCGTCATCGGGGCGGTAGCGCGAAAATTTATCTTGCTGATCGTAAGTCCACGCCGACGGGCTGCTGTAGTGCTGTTTGACTTCGCGATAGAAATCACGGGCCATGCCGCCGATGACATTCTTGTTTCCCGAGTCGGTCCAGCCAAGTCCATTGGTCGTCATGCCGCCGACCCGCGTCTCGGGACAAACCAGCGCGACGCGATGGCCGAGCCTGTCGGCCTTCATTGCCGCGACAATTCCTGCGGACGTGCCGCCATAAACGACGACATCGTAATCGGCCGAAAAAGCTCGCCCAACTGACAGCAAGCTCGACGCTAGCACAACCAACCGAATCCCACGCATGTCGCTCTCCTCGGGCCTCATTTCGAGTTCAACCAAGTCGCCGAAAATCAGTATAACCTCTCAGGCTATCGTCGATCATAATCCCACTTTTGAACGACGTTCCCCACCGCTTATGCTAAGCGGGTCGTTTCGACCGCATTCCACCTACGATTTGCCTTATGCTCTTCCGCAAACACCATCCCAAAGTCGGCGCCAGCCCTGGCACACTCGTTATTCCCAAGCAGGCCCCCGCGCCGCGAATTCATGCGATTCACTATCGTCCGGAGGGTGTCGAAGAATCCGAAATCACCTCGGTCGATCAACTCGATTTGGCCTTCGATCCGGGTGCGGTTACGTGGATCGATGTCCAAGGCTTTGGCGATAAATCGCTGATGCAAGACATTGGCGAGAAATTCAATTTTCATCGCCTGCTGCTCGAAGATGTTGTCAACGTGCCCCAGCGCCCCAAGACCGAGGTCTACGACGATCAGGTGCTCGTCGTCGTGCGGATGGTCAAGATCGACGACGCGCATGAGTCTGGAAGAGGCTCCATCGACATGGAGCAAGTGAGCATCGTCTTCGGAGCGCACTACGTCCTCACGTTTCAAGAGAAATATGGCGATGTGCTTGATCCTGTTCGCAAACGGATTCGTGCGAAGAAAGGGGCGATCCGACAACAAGGTTCCGACTACTTGGTTTATGCGATTACCGACACGATCATCGACGGCTACTTCCCAGTTCTCGAACTGGTGGGCGACCAGCTCGATCGGCTCGATGAAGAAGTCCTTATCAATCCCACTCCCCAACTACTGCGAAAGCTCAACGAAGCGAAGAACCAACTCATCAACTTGCGGCGCGGCATCTGGCCCCAGCGCGAAGCGGTCGCCGCGCTGATGCGCAAAGAGACGCCGCTGGTGTCTGAGTTCGTCCGCACTCACCTCCGCGACACGTTCGACCATTGCGTGCAAACCTCCGAAGTCGCCGAAATGTATCGCGAAATGGCCCTTAGTCTCATCAATACTTACATGTCGTCGATTGCTAACCGTGCGAACGACGTTATGAAGGTGCTCACGATCATGGCCAGCATCTTCATCCCGCTCACCTTCATCGCGGGCATCTATGGCATGAACTTCGATTACATGCCTGAGCTGCATTCGCGGTGGTCATATCCCATCGTGCTGGGCATCATGTTCGCGACGGCCGCCGGTATGATGGGTTATTTCTGGCGGAAGGGTTGGTTTCGATAAACCCGATTGTGGCCCGAGTTTCTGCATCGGGAATTCAGCTCTCGAATAAGTGGTGCATCATTCTGTCGCTTTTGTCGCTTTTCACCAAACACGATTTCGTGCGACTTTATTGCCGCTATTTTGTCGCACTGGATTTTGTGGAACACCCTGTTTTCTCGCCGCATAGGCGATCGACGTGCGACTCAATGCCCGGCATTTCGTCATCTCCTTCTTGCAAAAAGCGACAAAATCGATTACCGCGACTCGGGCCATAACTGCACCACACGTTGCCCCTCCGAGTCGGCCGCTGCCGACGGCAATCCGCCGGTCGTGGTGCGGATCGAAACGCGACCATCGCGATCAATGGCGATCAATCCGCCGTCTCCGGCTGCCAAGACTTTGGTCAGGCAATGCTCGACCGCTTCGTCGACCGATAGGCCCCCAAGTTCGACAAGCATGGCGACGCGAGCGGCGATGAAGTGACGGAGGTATTCCTCGCCTTGGCCGGTGCCGCTCACGGCCACGCGCTCGTTCGCGTAGGTGCCAGCCGCCGGAATGGGCGAGTCGCCGACGCGGCCGATCATTTTGCCACTGAGACCGCCGGTACTGGTGGCGGCGGCCAAATGGCCTCGCGAATCGAGCGCTACGCAGCCAACGGTGCCGCAAACACCGTGCTCGCTCCCCTGGGTGTCGCTATCAGGCCAACCATGCTTGGGGGCTTCGAGCGGCGGCAAGCCTCGTTCGGCAAGCACGTCGCACAACACGTTGAACTTCCGCTGGGTGCTAAAGTAGTTTCGAGCAACCACCTCGGCCCCTTGCGCTGCACTAAACTGTTCGGCTCCGCTGCCGGCGAGTAGCACATGGGGCGATTTTTCCATCACCAGGCGAGCACAGCGAATTGGATTTTTGAGATTCGACACACCGATTACTGCGCCGCACGCCCGAGTGTGCCCTGCCATGATCGATGCATCGAGCGCGTGGGCACCTTCGATATCGAAAGCCGCCCCACGACCCGCGTTGTAGAGGGGGTTATTTTCGAGTGACATAACCACCGCCTCGACGGCATCGACCGCGGTGCCACCCGAGGCGAGGATTCTTGTTCCTGCATCGAGTGCCGTATTAAGAACCTATCTCAAAACCATAAGAACCAACTGATCGCTAGCATGCGTACATATCATCGAGCATTCTGTTCTTCTCAACGGCACGGAGGTGACGGGTATGAGGAAGGAGTTTCGAGGATCGAGCTGGCGGATGTCGGA
>JBGSRO010000207.1:0-10489 GCA_041737535.1 Pirellulales bacterium
TGCTTAAGGCAGACCGGTCGGATGCAAGCCATCCCGATCATTCTCTACGGCAGAAAGTATTGGTCGAGCGTCATAAACTTCCAGCAATTGGCCGACGAGGGAGTGATCGCCGACGACCATCTCGATCTGATTAGCTATGCCGAGACACCGGAGGAAGCTTGGAAGATTATTTGTGATTTTCACAAGGTGAACTGATCATCGTTGACCGCTCCGCAGTCAAACGTTGGTTCGCGGAGCGAACCGCGACTAAGCGCAAATACCCTTCACAACTTCACCATGAACGTCGGTCAGTCGCATGTCGCGGCCACCAAACCGATAGGTGAGCTTGGTGTGGTCGATGCCCAAGAGGTGCAACATCGTCGCGTGCAGGTCGTGAATGGTGACGCGATTCTCGACGACGCGGTAGCCAAACTCGTCGGTCGCCCCGTAGACGGTTCCCGCTTTCGTCCCACCCCCGGCGAGCCAAGTCGTGAAGCCAAAAGGATTATGATCGCGGCCGTCACTCCCTTGGGCGAACGGGGTGCGGCCAAACTCGCCTGTCCAGACCACGAGCGTTTCGTCGAGCATGCCGCGGTCGTGCAAGTCACCCAACAGGGCGGCGATCGGGCGGTCGGTCATCTGAGCGTTTTCGCTGTGGTTTTTCCGGAGTCCACCGTGGGCGTCCCAGCGGTCGTTGCCCTGCGTGCGTGGGCAGGTCAGCTCAACGAACCTCACACCGCGCTCGACCATCCGCCTTGCGAGCAGGCATTGTCGACCGAAAATCCGCGTTGGTTCAAATTGGTGATCGAGTCCGTACTGCGAACGAATGTGCGCTGGCTCGTCGTCGACTTGGGCGAGTTCGGGGACCGCCGTTTGCATGCGATAGGCGAGTTCGTAGTTGGCGATCGCACTTTCGACGGCATCGGCGCGATCGAATGCTTCGGCTGCTGTTTCGTCGAGTCGGGCAAGCAAACCACGGACACGATTCATGCGCTCGCCGCGCAGGTGTGCGGGGGGCGTCAGGTTGGCCACCGGCAGTGATTGCGGTTTGAACATCGTTGCCTGATGGACGGCTGGCAGAAAACCGGCCGCGAAGTTGTCGTGGCCGCCGCTGGGAACGAGCCCCCCATTGATGACGACAAAGCCGGGCAAGTCGCGCGCTTCGCTGCCGAGTCCGTAGTCGAGCCAAGCCCCCATACTGGGACGACCCGCGAGGCCATGCCCTGTGTGTAGATAGAAATTGGCCGTGTTGTGTTCGCTGAACTCGCTAGTCATGCTTCGCACCACGGCCAATTTGTCGGCATGGCGGGCGATTTGAGGAAATAGTTCGCTGACCGCTAGCCCACTTTCGCCATATTGGTGGAACTTCCAAGGCGAAGCGAGCACGGTCCCCACATTGGCGAACTGCGTCGGTTCGATCTTCTCCGAAAAAGGTTTGCCGTGGTCGCGCGCGAGGCGTGGCTTGGGGTCGAAGGAATCGACCTGCGACACGCCGCCATCCATGTAGAGGAAGATCACACTCTTGGCCCGAGCAGCATACTGGGGCGGCGCGGTCGCTCGCGCTTCGTTTGACAAGAGACCCGCCAGCGCGAGCGATCCAAACCCACCCGCGCATCGGCGCAGCATGTCGCGTCGCGAGCAAGACCGGGATTGAAATCGTTCGCAGTGCATGTCGTACCTGACGCGAGACGTGTCATTTTGCTAAGCTTGCTGCCGCTTTGGTGGGCGGTAGCTGTGCATCGCGGAACTCGAACCGTTCGTGGCCGCATTGCTCGCCGGTGCGAATAGGTCGAGCCGATGAATGTCGGCAAACTCAACTAGCTCGGCAATGCCAGCGGTCGCAAGCTCGCGGCCCGTCACATAGCGGCCAGGCGAAATCCACTCGGCCATCAGCTTGCGGTCGACGCCAAACAGGTCGGCGAGAATGTCGTCCATGTCGGCTTCGAGCTGACCAAAGTGACGGGCCCACTCGGCTGCCTCGGCCAGCCCAACGTTCTCTTCGCTCTGCCACCGCATGGGGTGAAAGAGCAAGACGCTATAAGGAGTCACGATCCGCCGAACACAGGCCGCAAAGGGCCACAGTGCGGCCGACGAACACTCGCCTGTCACGACGGCTGTCGCTTCGATTCGCTTGAGGCGAATGAGCGTCATCAGCGACATCGCGCAATAGGGACTTCCCCCAGGCGAGTCGAAATAGAGTATGCACTTTCCCCCCGGCTCGACACCAAGAATTCGGTCGGTCAAATCTCCTTCACTGTCGGTCAGATCGCCGACAATGGCAATCTCGCAAGGGCCATCGGGAGTCGTGGCATCATCCTCTTCGCGGCGTCGCTGTGTCATGTTCAAACTTTCTCAGACTTCCTCAGGGCAGCAGGCAGGCGACTCGCTCATCACGGGGTCCCAACGGACGCTCGATCGCCAAGCCTCTATATTAGACTTGTGGGTCGAGTCTGACTAGGAATTCGTGCAGAAACCCGCTTCTGGACAGCCTGCCGCGGCCGGATAGCAGGGAAAATCGGCGCATTTGCCAACTTTCTCGCCGAAATCGGCCATTGTTCGCGGCACGGCGCCAAGTCGTTGTTCGCGCGTCGTTCGTTAATGGACAGGATGACAGGATCGGCCGGATCAACGGGATAAAGCGAAGTCGCCCACGAAAGTTCTTATCCAGTCAATCCGGCCGATCCTGTTATCCTGTCAATTTTAGAAAGCGAGTGCCGATGCTCTTCTAAGTGGCGTCATCGAAAGTTTGCACAGTGGTCAACCAACTGAGTTGCGACTCCGACGAGACGTAGCTCGTCGGCTAACGCCGATATTTGAGGGCATTGTGCGTTCTTTTGTACTTCCCACTTAGTTTGCTGCACAGCGCCAAGTTGTCGTTCGTTTACGACTCAAAGCGATGAGATCTACGCCAGCGTGTTGCCGCCGTTCACGGCCATCGATTGGCCGGTGATGAAACTCGCGGCGTCGCTCGCGTAGAAGCAAACGGCAACGGCCACGTCGGCGGGGGTGCCGAAGTGTCCCGCCGGGACGCCCGCCACGTAGCCATCTTTGGCCTCTTGCGGATCGTCGGCGTGACGTTCGACGGGAATCCACCCCGGTGCGACCGAGTTGACCGTGATGCCAAACGGCGCGAGTTCGCGCGCGGTGCTGCGAGCGAAGCCAACCTGCCCTCCTTTGGCCGCTACGTAGGCGCTGAACGGTGCGGTTCCTTGGGCGAAGACTTCGCTGGTGATGTGAACGATTCGCCCCCATCGCTGCTGTTTCATGTGGGGCAGCACGGCTTTCGTAAGCAGCACAGGGCTCTTCACAAAGAAATCGAGCATCGACTGAAAGAAATCCCAGTCATAATCTTCGAGCGGCCGTTGAGGCTGAGCGCAGGTGGCGTTGGGAACCAGAATATCGACCGGCCCGAGTTGCGCCGCGATCTCGCTGTGCATCCGAGCGATTTCGCCTTGGTCGGTCACGTCACCTTGCACGAGGCAACTTCTCGGCTGCACGGCTTGCAAGTCAACGAAGGCCCGCTCGGCCGCGTCGCGGTTATTAGCGAAATTCATCGCGACTGCCGCGCCGCGACGGGCGAGTTCGAGCGCGATCTCTTTGCCGAGTCCACGTGTGCTGCCGGTGACCCAGGCGACATGGCCAGCTCGTGCCGTTTCATTCATGCGTCTTATCGGTTTTGCAAACGAGTCTATGATGGGGGCGTCAATTGATCCTCTTAGTCAAGCATCATGTTAACGAAACCACCCATGAGCGCCACCTACCGACAGGCACGTCGCGTGGTCGTGTGGGTGGTCGGTGTGTCGGTTTCGCTGTTCGGCGTCGCGCTCTGTGTGTTGCCCGGCCCGGGGATCGCGACGATTGTTGTCGGGCTGTCGATTCTGGCCATTGAATTCACCTGGGCGCGCCGCTGGCTGGCGAGGATCAAGAAGACTTCGAGCGACGCGGCCGAGCAGGCGATGGGTTGGCTCGGTGGCAAACGGCCGCCTGACGGCGAGGCGAATTAGATATTGAGCGTGACCTTGTCGACACTCACCGCGGCCGGAATCACCGGGGCAACCAAATGTCCGTCGTGGTGGAACGTCCGGTTCTTGCCAAACCGCTCGGCTTCGTTCATCGTCGTTTCGAGACCGGCGAACAGCGCGTCGCGGTCGTCGAACGCGGCGCTGTCGGTAACCGCGCAGGTGACCGTCGCCTCGTACTGACGCCCGTTGTAGGCGAACTGTGCCGCCGCGACTTTTTGCCGCAACTCTTCGAGCCTGTCGGCCGCGTCGGCGACGCCGTCGCCCCCCAGCGTCACAAGCAGATGCTCGTCGTCGGCCACCGCAGTCGCTTGGCCCTCAGCAAGACAAGACTCGAGCAATTTGGCGATACCGCTCAGCAATCGTTCGCTTGGCGGATAGTTGGCATCGTCATTCTGATCGAGGCGAATCCAGGCCACCGGCAGTGGTGTCGTATCGGCCAGCGTCGCGCCAAAGTGGGCAGTGATGAGATCTTGTAGTTTAGCGATGGTCGTCACGCCACTGGCAGTCTCAAGAGCCGGTGGATCGATGAGCCCATCACCCAGAGTTTGCGCCAGTGTGGTCGTCGACTCTTCGATCTGTTCGCTCGACCGCCGCAAGATCGCCAGTTTCTCATCGGCCGTGGCGGCGTCGGCCATTTCGTCGAGTTGCGAAGTTGCCGATGCGATGCCCGCACACTGATCGACGAGGGCGCTCCGCAGTTCGGCATCTTCGCGCGTGTCGCCAAGCGACTCGGCGACCGCACTCGACTGGGCGATGTATTGTGTGTTCTCTGCACGCATCTCGTCGGCACACTCGTCGAGTTTTGTGTCGTCGCCCGCGGCCACATCGATCCGATCGCGCAGCTCCGCGATCCGATTCCGGAGCGATGCGAGTCCCTGCTTCATGTCCTCGCGCGGGTTGCTTTGCTTTGACTGCGGCCGAGTCGTTTCGAACGGATCATCGATCACTACTCGAGCGGCTGATGCTTCGACAACAACCTCCGCATTTGCTTTCGGCTCGACAATAACAACCGGCGCAGCTTGTCGAGTCGGTTTTGCGGCGATGGGTCTTGGAGCGACCGGCACGACAAATTCATCGTCGTGCGACGAACCGCTGCCGAGCCATGCAGGAAGCCAACCGAGATGCGCACCGATCACGTAGCCAACAATCAAATTGAGCGTCGCCACAACGAAAATAAATGCAATCACATTAGCCCCCTGAGGTTCGCGCACGACTAAGTCTGCTCGCGATGAGGCCATCCGCCCCATCAGGTAAACCTAGGTCACTGACGAACGCCAGCGGGGCGCCGAGATGTCAGCGTGCTTGCCGTGCTATCGATTGTACGGCGAGCGACGATTGTAATGGACTCAACCTACGGTCGCGCCGCGATGCGGTTGCCATTGGCCTGCCCGCGAAGCTGCCTGAGTTGCTCGACGAACTGGGGCGACACACTGTCGAGCGTCAGCACTTCGCTGCGACCGCCGGCCTGCTTGGGCCTGACGATCACGACCACTTCGTTGTCGATTGCCCGGGCGGCAATCGCTTCCAGTGCCGTTTGCTCGATCGGCGAGAGCTGGTGACTTTCGTTCGAGACCGGCTGCAACGAAGGAGCGTTGCTCGGCCAATTGTTGGAGTTCGGAGCATCCGCGAATCGGTTGTCAGGAATCGGTGCCATGCGTGGCGCAACCGCAGGACGGGTCTCCGGACCGTCGCTGTTTGAGCGGGCCAGTTGTTGCGACTGCGTTGATGGACGATCGTAAACGAACGAAAAATTATTGCGATCGAGTTCGGCATGGAGCGAAGCCAAATCGGAATAAAGCCCTTCGTCGGTTTCTTGATATGCCCCGGTACAGATGCCAACGAGTTGTCCCTGTTCGTTAAACAGCCCGCCACCGCTCCGTCCTTCGACAGGTCGATTGGCCGCGTTCACATGGTTGTGTTGCACACTCGTCACGCGAGTCCGATCGATCGTCGGGTCGTCACCGCGACTGCAACCAACGCTCCAGACACGATCGTTCTCGCGCAAAGCCGGTCGTGGTGCGACCGGGCTCACGGCGACTGGCTTCGTGGGACGAATGCCAACCAGGCCAACGTCGCGCTGGTCGTCGAAACTAATCAGTTCGCCCGCCAGTCGCTCGGCAACGACCAAACCTTGGGGCGTCTGCGCGAAGACCTCGACGGTGATTTTGCCTTTGCCCTGAGAGCTACGAAATAAGTGACCACAAGTCGCCACGAGTGCCGAGTTTTCGAGCGTGTGGACAATCGTGCCGGTTCCATAGCCAAAGCCCTCGGCATCTTCGACTTTCAGACGTACGCTCGACGCGAGCAGCTTCGACTCGAAGCCGGCCGGGTCGATGTGGGCCATCGGTGCCGGGCCACTCGCTGGCGGTGCATTTGTCGTGCTGCCGCCGTCCCACGCTGCTCCGGTGAGCGATGGGCGCGGCATCGCGGTTTCGCTCGTCGCACCGGCCGAGCCCGACGCGACTGGCTTGGCCGTGTGCCGTTCGATCAAGTTCCGAAGTGTGTCGTAATCGCCACCGCCGATCATGCGATCGACTTCTTGACCAGCGACGAGCATCACCAAACAAGGAACTTGGTTGACGCGATACTTTGCCGCCAGTTCGCGGTCTTGCGTGACGTCGACCTGCCGCACAGGGTAACCATCTCGCGCGAGCCGATCGATGGTCGGCGCAAGCTGCTGGCACGGCCCACAGTAGGGCGAACCAAAATCGAGCAGCACCGTTTGGGCGTGTGCCGTAGTAATAAAAATAAAAAGTGCGAGCGCAGCCGCTGAGCAGCGAACCATCGGTTCCCTCCATGGATCCGCGGGTGTCGGGTCGTGCCTCCCCCGCCGCGATGGCAGGCCGACCAACTTTGCACGACATCCGTGTCGTGCAAACGCAGCCGGAGAATTGTGGTGGGTTCTAAGAGGCAAGGGACGTAACCAGCCGAGCGCAGGACGCTCCGACCGGGGCGGCGAACTGTCGCCGACGCCACAGTTTGCGGCAAGATCAGTTGACTACGTTTGCTAGCAAGCGCTGATTTAAGAACTTGTCCTGCGCGCACAAAGTACCACTACTTCAGAGCTGCCAAAACGTCTTTCACACTGCTCCGGCCGCCGTGGCCTTTGCTCACTTCGGCGAAGACGATCTTGCCCTCTTTGTCGATCACAAATGTCGACGGATACGCCGTCTCGGCGGGGGCGTCCCAGCGGAGGTGATAGAGGTTGGTGAATTCATAGTTGGGATCGATGAGCATGTGAAAGTTCTTGGGCAGTTCGGTCTCTGCGACGAACTCTTTGGCCTTCATGCCGAGCTGGTTGTCGGTGCCGGGGTAGACCATCACGACCTGCGCACCCGCTTTGGCGATGGCGTCGCCCGCCTTGACGAACTCGGCGACCTGACGCGAGCAGATGCCACACTGGTAGCCAGGATAGCCCCGCAACACGACCAGCACGACCGGGCCTTGTTCGACGACTTCCGATAGCTCGACCATCGTGTCGTCTTCTTCGTCGGCCATCGGTTTGGCGTTGTAGGGGAGCAGCTTGAAATTGGGGGCCTCGTCACCGACCTTCGGCGGCTCGGCCATGTTTTTGTCGGCCTCTTGGGCGAGTGCACTGTTGCACACAATGGCGAAACAAGCGGCAAATGCCGTAGCGAACAGCGAGTAGCGAGTCATCAGGGAACCTCGGTTTCGGGGTGGTGAGTGGTGACGGGTAAGCCCTTGTTACGCGGTTTGTCGCGTCGCGGTTCGGCCAGCCGAGGGGGCAAATGGGCCGGGAGTGTAAGCTGGCTTACGAAAGGGTCTCGGCACGCGGGTCTTGGCGGCATTCGATTAGACGCTGCGAGGCGTCAGGCGATCCGCCACGCTCGCAGTCGCAAGGGCTACTGGCACATGGCCAAGAACAGCGCCAGCGGCGTGGGACTGAACAATGCGTGGCTTGCCGAACAAGGACTCCCCGGCATGAAGACCCTCTGGGCCGAGCTTGCTCCACTTCGTCGAACCGCCCCCTAAGAATCAACCGAGCCGGACCCGCATGCTAGGTGGTGTGGGGAGGACGGTCAGCGATGGCCGTCCTTACCCGATTTCGCCGATTGCCCCACACGAATGTCAGTTCACTCATGTCCCATTAGATGGCCATTCTGACAATTCACTCGGTGCTTGGTTTGTCGATTTGAACATCAGTTCCCATGAGCGGGAAAATGTGATGAAGACAGTGTTCAGTGAACACGGCTAGTTCATCATACTCCGGATTGCGAAGTGCAAATGCGTGAAGGAAATGGGCGGTTGAACCATCCAGGAAACGAAGGGTGACATTGCCATCAAATGGAATTGAACCGATGTCGTTGTGCGGAAGTAAAGAGTGTTGCTCGATGTAGTTGTCAAGCAATGCTCGCCAGCGATCGGGTATCTCGTTGATCTTCATTTGCTATGCGGCTATTTGGACGCTTGTGATCATGTTCAGTCGGCGAACGACCAAGCTCACCTGTGGCGGGGGCACGGATGAAAACGGGGACAGCCAACCTACCCCCGTCAGCGTCAGTTTACGTAACCTTCCCCTGGCTCTCAAGTTATGGCGAATCGACCCGCAGCCGAGCCTCGACTTGACCCCGCTCGCCCGGATGGGTGTCCCCCCGAATCAACCTGCGTAGGTGTTTCACACCGACGCAGGTAACCGAAACACTTGTTTCAAACAGCGGTCAGCAAAACAACCACCGGTTGGTTCCGCGACTTCGCCATGATTTGGTAAGCTACGTCCTGCGTATGTACAGAATAATTCTCTTCGTACTTTCCCTGGGCAAGCCATGTCAAATCGTGCCGAAATAGTAGACCTTGGTTTCTTAGTGGCAGATGCAGATGCTGTCGCGTTTCAGTTTGACGGCGAACATCTGGTGCTTAAATTCATGGATTGGCAAGAACAGCCGATGTCCGTTAAGTTTGAGAACACCATTGGTTATCGCTATCAACTAGCGGAATACACGTTGTCAGAAGATGAGCGATTTGACTCTTCTCACGTGATCCACGAGTCCGAGTGGTTAAAGTCTCATGTTGAGCAAAGTGAGGCCTGGGGTGGCACCGAATGGTTTCACTATAAGCTCAATTTCAACGCCGGACCAACCGTTGAAGTCTTGTGCACAGGCGCCGCAATTGAGAGCGACTAATCCCACACATATTCCAGCGGAAGTGGGGCTGATTGGCTTAGGTTGTTTAGCGGACAAGTGCTAAACCGCTTGAAAACGGGGACAGCCAACCTACCCCCGTCAGCGTCAGTTTACGTAACCTTCCCCTGGCTCTCAAGTTATGGCGAATCGACCCGCAGCCGAGCCTCGACTTGACCCCGCTCGCCCGGATGGGTGTCCCCCCGGATCAACCCTCGTTGGCATCCAAATTCTTGCGAATCGGGCTACGAAGGCTTGTGAGATTCACATCGATCAGGTAGCCGAAATGGCGACACTTCGGGACGTCACTTGTTGGCATCCGAATTCTTGCGAATCCGGCTACGAAGGCTTGTGGCAACCCTTCGGGACGTCACAAATCATCCGACATCTGCGTACCCCTCGGGATGCCGACGCATCCATTCCCAGGCGGTCGAGACAATCGTTTCGAGGTCGCTCACCTCGGCGGTCCAGCCGAGCTTTTCGTGGGCCAAATCGCAGGCGGCGACCAGTTCGGGGGGGTCGCCCGGGCGGCGGGGGCTGTTGGTAGCCGGGATCGCGTGGCCCGTGATTCGGCGGCATGTTTCGATCACTTCGGCAACGCTCACACCAGCGCCGGTGCCGAGGTTGATTTTTAAACATTCACCCTTCGCCAGCTTATCGAGCGCGGCAATGTGAGCGCGGGCCAGGTCGTCGACGTGAATGTAATCGCGAATGCAGGTGCCATCGGGCGTGGGGTAGTCGGTGCCGAAGACTTGGATGGTTTCGCGCTGGCCGAGGGCGACTTGCAGCACCAGCGGAATGAGATGGGTCTCGGGCGTGTGGTCTTCGCCCAAGCTGCCATCGACGGCCGCTCCGGCGGCGTTGAAGTAGCGGAGGGCGGCGTAAGTGAGTCCGTAGGCGGCCGAGTAGTCGGCCAGCGTTCGCTCGATGACCAGCTTGGTGAAGCCATAGGGATTGATGGGCACTTGGGGCGATGACTCGCGAATCGGCAGTTCGCTGGGCTCGCCATAAGTCGCGCAGGTGCTTGAGAAGACAATGCGTTTGACCTTGGCGACCTGTATCGCGTCGAGCAGTGCGATCGTTCCGGCGACGTTGTTGCGATAATATTTGGCCGGATCGACGACCGACTCACCGACGTAAGCGAGCGCGGCAAAATGGATGACCGCCTCGATCTTGTGATCGAGCATCAATGTCGACAGCGTGCGAACGCTAAGAACCTATCTCAAAACCATAAGAACCAACTGATCGCTAGCATGCGTACATATCATCGAGCATTCTGTTCTTCTCAACGGCACGGAGGTGACGGGTATGAGGAAGGAGTTTCGAGGATCGAGTTGGCGGATGTCGGAT
>JBGSRO010000209.1:0-4295 GCA_041737535.1 Pirellulales bacterium
GTGCCTCCAGTGCGAATTTGGGAAAGCTAGCGGCTACGCCGCCATCTTCCCAAGTTTCACCAGCTGCACAGCTGTGCGCTTCACTTTTCAACTGCTGCTCGGCTCCGCCAGGCGCTCTGATTTTCAACCGCTGTTTACAGCGCTGACCTTCGACCAGATTCAAGCCCTCGCTGCGGGTACTTCGCCACTCGATATCGTGACGTTCCTGCAAGGGGACTTCAACGGCGACAACATCGTCGATGCGGCCGACTATACCGTGTGGCGCGACAACTTGGGTGGCAGCGAAACAGCATTCGCCACCGGAACAGGGAGTGGCGACGGGACCGTTGGAAGTGCAGACTACAGTCTCTGGCGAGCCAACTTCGGAAAATCGACCCCCGCGGCTTTACAGATTGCCGGTGGCGGACAAGTGCCGGAGCCGACTGGCTGTGTTCTCTTCGGTGGGGTCTTGTTGACGTTGGTGGCAGCCAGACGTCGACGATCCTGCTGTTGATCTCACAGTCAGTTGCACTCTCGGCGGGTCACGGCGACAGTCGTTTTGCCGTGACCCTTTTTTTATTTCATTTGATTGAGTTTCCATTGGATTTCTGTTTTCCAAGTCTGAACATGTCGATCTGGCGTCACCTTCGATGTAAATGCCTGCGGTTGCTTACGATTGGCATCGTGGGCTGCATCGCTCATTCGTTGAACAACTCGGCCTCGGGCCAAGTAGCTCCGATCGCAGCAGGTTCTTGGACCCTTGCCGTCTTGCCTGATACACAGATCTACGCCGAGTCATATCCGCAACACTTTAACGCACAGACGCAATGGATTGTCGACCACGCCGAGTCGCACAACATCCAGTATGTGCTCCACGAAGGTGACATTACCAATCGCAATACCAGAGCGCAGTGGGACAATGCTTTCGCGTCAATGAATCGGCTGAACGGCGTTGTTCCCTACGCCATGGCGCCGGGTAACCACGACTATGGTCCGGGGGGAAATGGAGCCACCCGCGACAGCCTCTTCAATACGCCCGAATACTTTGGCCCCGGTTCGTTCTATGCGAATCAAGCATCGATCGGTGGTTTTTATGAGTCGGGCAAAACCGACAACTCGTGGCATACGTTTGCGGCGGGCAATTCCGACTGGCTCGTATTGGCGCTCGAGTGGGGGCCCCGCGATGAAGTTGTTGAGTGGGCCAACCAAGTGGTCGCCGATCACCCGAATCACAACACGATGCTCGTGACACATGCCTATATGTACTACGACGAGACAATCTATGACTGGGAAAACAAAGGATCGAGCCAAAGTTGGAATCCCCATAGCTACGGAATCGAAAAAATCGGTTCGGTGAATGACGGGCAAGAATTATGGGACGGGCTCGTCTCGCAGCACGGCAACTTTCGAATGACATTCAACGGTCATGTCTTGAACGATGGAACGGGTTTTCGCAGCACGCTCGGTGTGAATCAGAATCCTGTTCAGCAGATGCTTGCGAACTACCAGATGAATGCCGAGGGAGGTAGGGGAGACATGCGTTTGCTCGAATTCAAGGCAGATGGCAGTGTAGTTGTGAGGACGTATTCGCCGGTACTCGATCGTCACGATACCTCGTACGACCAGCAATTCACGTTTCGACTCGACGAACTACGCGATCCCCTTTCGCCCCCACCGCCGCCATTGATTCCCACCGCCGTCGCGTCAAACACTCTTGTCACGGGTCCGACAGATCCGTCGGTCAACACGGTCGAATCTGTTTCGATCCCAAAAACAGGGACACCGGCGATATCAACGCTACAAGTCAATCGAGGTGACTATCAGATCGCCATCGATGAACAAGGTCCTCGCTACCAAGATGGTGTGTTGCTCGCCACGATTCGCGAGAACGAGCGAGATGGCTACCAAGCCACTGTGGAGGTCGGACGCAATAGTTTTGGTGACGACATTTTGTCCCTCTCTGTAATGGAAACGGGCAACCCTGGCAACAAAGAACTCAACGTCAACACGGCTGTCGCTTGGTTTCAATTTGCGGCTGGTTGGCAAGGAGCGCATGTCAATGCTAATGGCACCTTGGCACCGGGGGCGTCGAATCGCGTTCAGCAATCGATGATTACCCGACAAGCGGCAGGACGCTACAAGCTCGATTTGGATGTCGATTCTCGAAACGACGGACTGCTGTTCGTGGTAGCGAACAACAATGGGAACACGATCGTTCAGACCGCTCCGCTCGATTCAGGTGAGGGCTGGGACATTCGCGTTCAAGACAATGCCAGCGACTTCGCGGCCGTAGGTGACGACCGCGACTTCAGTTTTGTTTACTTGCCGATCGAAACGGAGAATCTCACTGCGGGTCGATACAACGGTGTCGTTGAGGCCAATGAACTTTCAGTAGGAGATTTCACGATTAATCGAACTGCAAATGGTCAGTACGAGCTGACAATCCCGGGGCAAAGCCCTGAGACGGGTATGTTGCTGTTGTCGATTGCTCGCTCCGCACAAGCGGCCGGCGTGGTGGCGCCCGACGATAATACACTTAGTTATAGCGCGACGACGAATGGTAGCTTTCTCATCGAGTCGCGCGACTTGCCTTCCGGGAATCTGCAAAACACCTCGTTTGCATGGGCGTTCATTCGCTTCGACGATCCAATCGCGCCGCCCACCCCCGCCGGCGATGACGATCGCGATGGTGACGTCGATGGCGCTGATGACACCCGTTGGCGATCACAATTCGGTCGGCAAGGTGTTTTGACTGCCGATGGAAACAATGTCGTCGATGCAGCCGACCGACACTAAGAGCATAGGAGCTCCCGTATGGGGGGACTGGAATCATTTCCGCTGGTTTGGATCGACTACCTGGCATTCGCAACCTACTTCATCGTTCTGTGCTTCGTCGGTTTCTGGGTTGGACGGAAGGAGAAGACCGACGCGGACGATTACTTTCTCGCGGGGCGCAGGTTGCCGTGGTACGTCGTGGGAAGTTCGTTCATCGCGTCGAACATCAGCAGCGAACACTTTATCGGGATGATTGGTGCCGCGTTTGTGTACGGCATTTGCGTTGCCACGGCGGAATGGTCGAACGTACTTTCCTTTTCTGCACTCATCTGGTTTTTTATTCCGTTTCTCGTCGCATCTCGGGTGTTTACAACTCCCGAATTTATGGAGCGACGGTTTCATCCGCTGCTGCGACAATTCTTCGCCGTGCTGACGATTGTCAGTAACGTCGTGGCGTTCTTGGCGGCCGTGCTTTACGGCGGCGGACTTGCGCTCCACAGTCTGTTCGGCTGGAGCATGTGGTTCTCGATTATCTCGCTGGCTGTCGTCGCCGGCATGTGGGCCATTTACGGTGGCTTAGCATCGGTGGCTTGGACCGATTTTTTTACCGTCATCGTCATGATCGTTGGCGGATTAATGGTCACCGTATGCGGACTGCTCATGCTCTCGGGTGACACCCATTCGATCGTTGACGGCTGGAACGTGATGATCGAGCGTAATCAGGCACGAGCGGGTCTGTGGCAGCAGGCCGTCGAGCAAAACGCACAGCATATGGCGCACACAAATTACTACGATCGGCTCTCCCTGATCCAGCCAGTGACGCACGAGACCAATCCGTGGCCGAGCCTGTTTATGACCTTCTTTTCGGTCAGCATTTGGTACAACGTGATCAACCAATTCATGATCCAGCGCGTGTTGGGAGCCAAGAATGCGTACCATGCCCGCATGGGAATTGTGCTGGCTGGCTATATGAAGATCCTGTTGCCGGTGATTGTCGTCGTACCGGGACTCATCCTGTTTGCTCAGTACCCAGAGGTGATGCTAAAACCTTGGCCCGAAATTCGCCCCGAAGCAGACAAGGCCTACATTCACATGCTGCAAACATTGATACCAGTCGGTCTGCGCGGCCTGTTTCTCGCGGCCCTCTTCGGTGCCATTCAGTCGACCGTTAACTCGGTACTGAATTCGACCGCTACCGTCTTTACGCTCGATATCTACAAGCGTATGTGGCACCGCGAAGCGGGAGAAAAGCTTCTAGTTCGCGTCGGGATGATCTCGTCTGTGATAATTTTGATTGTTTCAATCGCCATCGCTGGGTTTATCGAACAGTTGGGGGGAAGTCTGTTCATTTACATCCAGTCGTTGTATGCCTTTTTTGCACCCCCGTTTGGCGCTGTATTCTTAGAACCTATCTCAAAACCATAAGAACCAACTGATCGCTAGCATGCGTACATATCATCGAGCATTCTGTTCTTCTCAACGGCACGGAGGTGACGGGTATGAGGAAGGAGTTTCGAGGATCGAGTTGGCGGATGTCGGAT
>JBGSRO010000250.1:0-63202 GCA_041737535.1 Pirellulales bacterium
TGGCTGGCTTCGATTCTTCGTCGCCGAGTCGTCGACCGTTGGCGTCGCAAGTCGCGCACGCCGGTCACGGCCGGGGAGCAGGGAATCGAGATTGCGGTGGAGGCTGCCGATCCGTTAGCTGCTGATATGACTGACGAAATGCAACACGCCCTCAATCAGCTTTCCCCCGACCTGCGCGAGTCGCTTATGCTCGTGGTCGTGGGAGAGCTGACCCACCAAGAAGCGGCCGACATGCTGGGAGTACCGCTCGGAACGGTCCTCTCGCGTGTGAGCCGTGCCCGCCGAAGACTTCGCCAACACTTGATGTCGCCGACCCGCACTTGAATGCGTTCGGCGTCAACAAATGCTGACTGGCGGAACCGTAACGACCACCCCGCGGTTAGATGGTTTGACGACATGGTTTGACCGTTGAGAGCGAGTTGTCTGGTGATTCGTATTGACCGACGACTTTGCGGCCAGTGGCGGTAGCTGCCATGCGGCTGGCCAGTGTCGAATTGGGGCGACTTTACCACCGAGTGACGATTTCCATGTTTACGCGATTGGCTTTCGATTCGTATTCACCCGGCGACGGCGATGAACTTCGCCGCTTGCAGGGCGCACACAGTTTCGTTGGCGGCTCGTTGGCTGCCGGTCTTGATTCTCTCGGGAATGGCTCACATCTTTCCGGAGGCTCGCGCGAGTTCGACGATCTCGTCGAACAGTCGCTACAGCGAGTCACATTGCCTGGTGGATTGCTGGCCCGGCTTCACGCGAGTGTCGAAGCCTGGAACGACTAAACGGGTCGTCGGGAAAGGCCCGCTTTAATCCGACTCAACACCTGGTTGGTAGCGACTTGGCTGGCCATTCGTTGCGCGAATAAATCGCTGCAAAAGGTATTTTTTGCGCGACACAGAATGATCGGCTAACCCCACCATCAGAGTTCAGTTTTGCCGCGAGAGTCTAGCCGCACGACCCCTTAAGGCGGTATGATTGAGGGTTCGTCGTCGGGTCGCCTTAGCGTAAGTTGGCGACCTACTTGTCAGCCGGAACACAATAGCCCGTTCGACTCGTTATGCGTATTCGCGTTTGTTGGTTCGTTGCGTTTTTCATTGCTGTTGGCACTACGCCATTTGCGTCGGCCGCCGACGATTCGCAGGCGTTTATCGATGCGTTGCGCGGTCGTGGTTACTACGATCTGACGCTCGAGTACCTCGACACCATTCCCAAGTCGGGTGTCGCGTCGGCCGAGTTCAAGAAATCGCTCCCCTACCAACGCGGGGCCACGCTGGCTGCGAAGAGTCGCAAGGAAGCAAGCGCCACCAGTCGCGCGCGGCTGGTCGAGCTCGCACGAGTTGAACTCGATCGTTTCGCCAAGGCCAACAGCAGCACGGCGGAAGGGGCCGATGCGTTTCTCGAGCTGGCAATGCTGCTCCGCGAAAATGCCGGTATGTCGATTTACAAAGCGAAAGAGATGCCCGCCGGTAGCGACGAACGCAATGCCGAGTGGGCCTCTGCGCGCGACGACTACGACGCGGCCCGCGCAAACCTGGCTGCGGCCGAGAAGTCGTTCACCGAGCTGTTGTCAAAGTTTCCCAAGGCGATTCTGCCTGCCGAAAAAGAGAAAATCGCCCAGCGACTGACTTATCGAGGGCGGCTCTCGCAAGCACGACTCTTTCAAGCTCGTTGCCTGCAAGACAAAGCGAATGCTTACGCGAAGGGAGCGAAGGAAGCGGTCAAACTGCACGAGGAGGCGCTCGAGGAACTGCAGGGGCTTTACGACAAGTACAGTGGCTTCGCCGTTGGTTTTCAAGCGCGACAGTTTCAGGGCGAGAGCTATCTCGCGCTCGGCAAACTCAAGGAAGCAATCGCTTGCTTCGAGGACATTATCGTGCCGGGCGCCGACGCAGTTGAACTGCGCGACCTGGTCACAGTGGCCCATTCGTATCAAGCCGAGGCTTACATCGCCGACAAAAAGTACGACATGGTGCTCAAAAAGAGCGCTTTGTGGCTGCTCAAGGCGCGCGGCGCCGAAGCCCAAGAGCCCGCTTGGCTGAGGCTCAAATATCAAGTCGCCGAAGCGGCGCGACTGACGGCGGCCGAGCCCGAAACCAAAGAAGTCGACAAGCGGAAGCTGCTCGCGCAGGCACGCGATTACTATCGCAGCACAGGACGATACGTGAACGAGTTCCAGCGCGACGCCCGGGTCGCGCTCTCGCAGATGGCGACCGAAGGCGATGCGGCCCTGCCCCAAAATTTCACCGAAGCCTACCAGGCGGCAGAAGATGCCGTTAACTCGATGAACGCGGCACGCCTCGCGGTGAATGCCGCCAAGGTCAACAACAAGGGGGCCGTGGCCGAACTCGAGCAGCAAGCCGAGCAAGGTTTCGACGCGGCACTCGATAATCTCGAGCTCGCGCTGCGACTCGTCGACGACGACACCGACCTCAAGAAACTCAACAAGACTCGTTACCTATTGAGTTGGCTCTACTGGCAGCGTGAAAACTTTTATCGCTCAGCTGTGTTGGGTGACTTTGTGGCCCGTCGCTACTCGAACGACCCGATCGCCGAGTCGGCAGCGAAGATCACGCTCGCCGCGCTCGAGAAGCTCTACAGCCAAGCCAGCGAAAAGGGAGATGGGGAGTTCGAGGCTCAGCAACTTAACGACATGGCCGGCTACGTCACACGTCGTTGGCCGACGAGCCAGACGGCCGAACTGGCGTTCGGCGTCATTCTCAACTTCGCACTCAAAGAGAATCGCTTTACCGAGGCACGCGCTCAAATTGCCGAGCTCGACGAACAGCGTCGACCGGTGTTCGAGGCGAAGCTTGGCACCGCCATGTGGGAAGCCCAACTGAGAGCGGCAGCGAGCAAAGAGCCGGTCGCGTTCGATCCCGCGACCGTGCGGGCCGAAGCCAAGAAACTCATCGAATCGAGCATCACCGCTGTCGCATCCGACCCCACCGCAGGCTCGACACTGGCAGCCTCATCGCTTTATTTGTCGCAAGCCTATCTGGGGGATGGTGAGTATCCCAAAGCGATCGAATTGCTCGAAGACAAGAAATCGGGTGCGCTCGCGCTGATGAACACCTCGAACCCGGTTGCTTCGCGCCCGGCGTTCAAGCTCGAAGCACTGAAAACGGCGCTGCGGGCCTACGTCGCGGCGACGCCACCTCAGACCGACAAGGCGGTTGCCATGATGGCGCAGCTCGAAAAAGCGGCTGAGGGAGCGGGCGGTGCCGACGTGTTAACCGGCATCTACGTCGGCATCGGTATTCAACTGAAACAACAAATCGACGAGCTTACTCTCGCGGGCAACACCGACGAAGCCGCACGAGTGACCGAAGCGTTTGCGACTTTTCTCGCGAAGATTCGCGAAGGGGGCGACTCGCTGAGCTTTCCCGTTAGGCAATGGATCGCCTCGACTTATTTTAGTCTCGGTGAAACGTCGACGCTCGACGACAAGCGAACTCTCTATTTCACCAGCGCACGCGAAGAGTTCGAAACGTTGCTCGCCAAGGTAACGGCCGATCCGAGCATTTCCGCCAATCCCAACACCAAGCTCGCGATTCAACTCCAACTAGGCAACTCGCTGCGTGCGATTGAAGAGTATGAAGCAGCGTTCGCGCTGTTCGAAGAAATTCTCGCCGAGCGCGAGATGATGCTCGACATCCAAAAAGCGGCCGCCTACACGCTGCAAGACTGGGGCGCGAGTGTTCGCGACAACGCCAAAATTGAGCAGGCACGTGCCGGAGCCGGACGCAAGAACGATAAGGGGAAGAGTGTCGTTTGGGGCTGGTATCGGCTCTCACAGGTCGCCGCTGCGGCAAAGCGACAAGCGCCGGAGTGGGGCGATTTGTTCTTTGAGTGCTGGGTCAACATGGGTCGCTCGCAATACTTGATCGGCATGAATAGCGACGGGGCGAAAAAGACCGAGTACCTCAAGAAGGCGAAGCAGGCAGTGCGCGAATTCCATCGCAGCTACAACGACCTTGGCGGTCAGCAGCGTCGAGCCGAATTCGATAAGCTTATGAAGGACATTCAAACCGCCGGTTCCGAACGACCAATTGGGCTTGAGGAGATCACCGGCGAGAAGGAAAAGCCTCTCGTGAAAAACCCTTAAGAATGGCTCAAGGGTAAATTGCATGTATCCGTCATTCCCGCCTGCGCAGGTATGACGTTCGCGATTTTATCTTTGCCAATTCCGCAAACCTTCCAAGTTATTCTTGTTTCATTCCTTCGCAAGACTCCGGTGACTTACGTCACCGGCTCGCCTGAAGAATCCATCATCCATTAGCCGACAAAGCCATGCAGAAAATATCAATTGCCATTTTGTTCAGCTTCGTTACCACCTTTGTTCAGGCCCAACAAGTCGACCGTGTGCGACTCAATAGCGGAGCCTCCGAGACGGGCGAAATCACCAAGATGAGCGCCGTTGGCATCTCGCTAAAGCGAGGCAATACGGAGAAGGAAATTCCAATCACCGAGTTTCGTAGCATCATCTTCGACGACGAACCGGGCGAGCTAACGCAGGCCCGGCTCAACGCCACCAACACAACCTACGACCAGGCGCTCGATTCGCTCAGCGGCATCAACCCGAGCGATGTCACGAACCCCTACGTGCAACAGGAAATCGAATTCTACACCGCGTATTGCGAGGCGAAGCTCGCTCTGCTGGGAGCGCGAGAGATCAAAGAAGCCGGCGGCAAGTTGGCGAAGTTCGCTCAGTCGAACACACAGAGCTTTCACTATCTGGAAGCGACCGAACTGCTGGGCGATTTGTTGGTGGCGGCCGGCAATACGAAGGCGGCTCAATCGCAGTATGAAGTGCTCGCCCGGGCTCCTTGGCCCAGCTATCAAAAGAAGGCGGGCGTGCTCGTGGGCAACTCGTTGCTGTCGCAAAAAAAGTATTCCGAGGCGCAGGCGCAGTTTACCAGTGCGCTGGCGATTAATGATGACTCCGAAGCGAGCAAACAACAGAACCTGGCTGCCGAACTGGGCAACGCGGTAGCGATTGCCGCGCTCGGCAAAGTCGATCAAGGCATCAAAGCGGTCGAGAAAGTGATCAGCGAAGCCGATCCCGAGAATGTGGCGCTGCTTGCGTCGGCTTACAATTCGCTCGGCGCGTGCCACCAGCAGGCGGGCAATCCCAAAGAGGCATTGTTCGCTTACCTGCACACCGACTTGCTCTATCGCCGCGCTGGTGAAAAACACGCCGAGGCACTCTTTCACCTGGCGACGCTGTGGGAAACGGTTGGCCAAGAAGGCGAAGCTCGGCAAGCTCGGGCGTTTCTCAAGGAGCAGTACCCGGGGACGCAATGGGCACGGCAACTCGGTACTTAGGTGATCGGCTGATATGAATAGACAAGCACGCGGCGCCAGCAAGTGAGTTCAAGGCTCACTCGCTTGAGTGCCGTGCTTGTATTTTGGTGCCTTTCATCGGCCGCTCGCCTCAGTAACCGCTTGAACGGAGCCACGACGAACGGGCGAACGCTAGCACTTTTCGCTAACCAACCTTGCCGCCCCCCTGCTCTGCGGCTATCCTTCGCGCGATTTTCGTCGACGCATTTGCCCAGGGTCGTTTGTTGCCATCGTCTCGGTTCACTCCTGTCCTGCTACTTGCCGTGATCGCGCTTTGCGCGCTGCCCGGGTGTGGGCGGCTCGTGTTTTCGCCGACGCAGTCGCAGCCACAGGCGATGACGCTCACGCCCCAGCAACAGCAACTGCTCGCCCAAACTCAGCAGCAAATGCAGCAGCGCGCCACGTCGCTCGACACCGACAATCAAGAACTCGAAACGTTGCTCGCGCAGTCGAGACAACAGATCGCGCTGCTAAGTGAGCAAGTTGTCGCCACACAGGATCAGCTTAAGGCAACAACCGATCGGCTTGCTTCTACCGAACAACAGAGCGCCGAGCTAAAGAATCGCACCCAGGCCCTGATGGCGAGCACCCAACAAGGTGGCGCGCCGGGCGAGTTCCGCCCCAACAACACGCTGCTGCGTCCGCTCTCTGTGACTAACATGCCGGGCGTTTCGGTTCAGCAGGATGGCGATACGATTCGCGTGCGTGTCGCCGGCAAAGCGCTCTTTCAACCGAATAGCAACAGGTTACAGCCAGGTGCCGACATGCTACTCCGCCGCGTGGCCGCCGACCTGATGGCCAACTACCCCGAACACATCATTGGTATCGAAGGTCACACGAGCGCGCTCGAGCCGGGCTCGGCCCAGTTCCCCACGCCGCACCATTTGTCGATCGCCCAAGCGACCACGGTTTACGATACGCTGCGGCAAACAATGGGTGCCGCCGCACAGCAACTGTTCATCCTCGGACACGGTGGCAATCATCCGATTGCCTCGAATGCCGAGCTCGAAGGGCAGGAATTGAACCGTCGGATCGAGCTGGTCGTTTATCCAGAGACGCTCAGGCGGCGCTAAGACGCAATACAAGCACGCAGCGATCGCAAGCGAGTCGGTTAGGCCGCTGGCTTGTTCGGTTGCTCTGGCTTGCTTGCGCCGCGTGCTTGTACCTGTTTAGGTCTACGACTGCTGTTTTCGTCGCAACAAGTCAATCACGAATGGATCGTCGGCGCGCTCGATCTTGTCGCCGCGGACGATGGCTTCGTGGGGTGGCCCGTGGCTGATGAAGTAGATCGGGCTGGCGGAGAGTCCGTAGGCACCGCTCGAAAGAATCGCGATGACATCGCCGGAGCGAAGCTCGGGGAACTCAGCGTTCCGCGCGAGCGTGTCGATTGATGTGCAGAGGGGTCCGACAATTTGGTAGGGGCGCCGCTTGCCTTCAGTAGTGCCGATCTTCGCCATGCGGTAGTTGCGATGGATGACCGTGCCGAAGTGGCCCGTCGCGGCAAGGTGGTTGTTGAGTCCCCCGTCGCATATGGCCATGTCGATGCCGCGCGAATGTTTGACGTCGACGACCTGAGTCAAAAAGTAACCTGCTTCACCCACGAGGTAACGGCCCAACTCGAGCACCAGTCGGCTGTTCGCCAGTCGCCGATGCTCGCGAAGCCGGGCGACGATGGGCCGCGTCAGTTCACCCAGTCGCGTGAGGTCGATCGACTCGTGCATGTCGTAGTAAGGAATGCCAATTCCAGAGCCAAAGATCAGTTTCTCAGGTGCGAACTTCAGCAAATCGCTCGCTTCGGCAAACAACTCGACGAACAGCCGATAGTTTTCGGCGATCGACTCGACCTGTAGGCATTGGGTGCCCGAGTAGATGTGAAACCCCTTGAGTTCGAGCGCTGGCAGTCCAGCAATTTCGGGCAGTACCTCGACCATATCGCCGGCGTCGATGCCAAACTGAGACGGCTTGCCCGCCATGCTGTCGCCGAAACCTTGGGGGACGCGCAGGGGGGCCAGTCTGAGCAAGATTGGAACGGTTGCGCCCCGGTCACTGGCGAGCTGTGACAACCGTTGCGCTTCGGTAAGCGACTCGACGATGACTTCGCCGATCTGCTGGTCGATTGCCGCAATGAGCTCAACATCGCGTTTTGCCGGGCCGGTGAAACTGATTTTGTCGGCGGGCCAACCGGCGGCGATGGCCCGCTGTAGTTCGCCCCCCGACGAGATGTCGAGGCTATCGGCACAAGTGGAAAGGTGCCGTAGCAGCGTTTGATTCGGATTGCTTTTAACGGCAAAGCTCAAATCAAACGCATTGCTCATCGCGCTCCGCAAGTCGGCGGCGCGCGTCGTGATGTCGTCTAAGAAATAGACGTAGCTCGGTGTCCCCACTTCGGTAGCGACAGAGGCGAGTTGTTCGAGTCGCGCGGTGGTCATGAGGGTGCGTTTCGGGCTTCGACGTAGGCGAGTATCCGGTCGACACTGTCGAGGTTATCGAGTGTGACGTCGGCTTCCCAGAACTCGAGCCGGGCCTCGTGTTCGATCAACATGATCAAGTCAATCATGCTCACCGAATCGAGCAGGCCGGTCGAAAACAGGGCCGTGTCACCGTTAATGTCGCTCACGGCAACACCAACTTTATCGGCGACAAAGGTGGCAACTTGGTCAGCAGTCAAGCTCATGCCTTGGGTATCTCGGGGTGGGTGTTGAATACGATCTCGTTGTTGGTGATTGCGGCGATGACTTTCGGACCGTCGAGTTTGCCGCTACCGGTGCGGGGCATCGCGCCGGCCCACTGATGAATTGCACGAGGGACCATGTAGTGGGGCATCGCCTGTCGGCAGTATTTGGCGAGCACGGCTTCATCGTACTGCGCCGCATCGATCGGCGCGACGGCAATGTGGACCACCTGCCCCAGCATATCATCGTCGATGCCAAAGGCAACGACATCGGCGGCGAGGCGACTTTGATAAACGATGTCTTCGACCTCGTTGGGGCTGATGCGAAACCCGCTGCATTTAATCATGCGGTCGGCCCGCCCCACAAACCAATAGTCGCCATCGTCGTCGACGCGAACGATGTCGCCGCTGTAGACGACCTTCTCGTCACCAATGAGGGGGGCGAGTTCGGGGCAGACGCGAATCTTTTCGGCCGTCGCGTCGGGCTTTCCCCAATAGCCGAGCGAGATCAAACTCCCACGGTGAACCAGTTCGCCTTGTTCACCTGGTCCGCAGACACCTCGGCCGTGGTCGATGACGTAGGTTTCGACATCGGGAATTGCTTGTCCCATCGAGCCCCGCTTGGAGGCAAACTTCGCCGGGTCGAGAAACGTCGAGCGAAACGCTTCGGTGAGCCCATACATGAGGAATATCTCGACGCCGGGGAACACGCCGGGCATGGCGTCGAGCGTGTCGGGCGGAATCTTACCCCCTGAATTCGTGATGTACCTCAGTGCTGGGAGCTCGGTCGCGACTTGCTCGAGATAACGAACGACTTGAATCCACGTCGGCGGGACGGCGGCAAAGCCAGTGACGTTGTGCCGAACGAGTGTGCCAACAATCGACGAAGGCATCGTCACGCTTTGCATCACTAGCGTACCGCCGACCAGACAGGTTGTGTTGAGCTGATTGAGTCCGTAGTCGAAACTCAAGGGCAAGAGACTCATGAGCCGGTCGGCAGAGTTGATACCCAAATAGCGAGCGACGCTACGAGCACCGGCGAGTAAGTTATGGTTTGAAAGCATCACTCCTTTGGGAAGGCCCGTGCTGCCCGAGGTGTAAAGGATGGCGGCGAGGTCTGCGTCGATGCCGGCCACTTTTGGCAAGGGGCCGCTGGCGGGCAAGTCATCCCAAGCCGTCATCAGCGGATGCTGGGGATTTTTGCCTTTGACGATAATGCCCCTGTCGACAATGGCCCTGTCGACAATGCTATTGCCAACCTCTGCGAAATCGGATTTCGCCAATTCGGCCGCGCGGCGCTCGTCGACGACGAGCGCCTTCACCTCGCAATCGCGCACGACGTAATCGAGTTGCGCCACCGTCCATTGATAGTTAACGTTGACCATCACCGCGCCGAGTCTGGCGACGGCGAACATGGCGACGACTTCTTCGAGGCTCTTGTAGAGATGAATGCCGACGCGGTCGCCGCGACCGACGCCGCGCTCGTGCAGCGACGCCGCGAGTCGGTCGACGGCGGCAGCGAGTTCGCCGTAGGTCGATTGACGATCGCCATCGACGACGGCCACGCGATCGGCGTTGTGCGGAAGGTTTTGGGCCAACAGGTCGTAGTAGGTGAAAGCCAGCATGGGCAAGCTCACGGATTGGGGGACGAAGAGGCCAAGCCGTCGCGCTCGGCGGGGGCGGCGGGAGCCGCAGCGCCGAGCCGTTTGTACGTCTTTGCCGGCACGCCGATCGCGACCGAGTCGTCGGGAATGTCGTTCATCACCAGCGTGTTGGCGGCAATGCGAACGCGATTTCCGATCTTTATCTTACCGAGCAGGCACGCCCCAACGCCGATAAAAACATCGTCGCCAATTGTGGGGGCACCTTCGCTCATGTTGGTGCCGATCGTTACGTTATGCATGATGCCACAGCGTTTGCCGATGACGGCATCGGGATGAAACGAAATTGGCCCGTCGCAATGAATGAGATGAAAACCTTTGCCGACTTGCACATGCCGATCGAGGGTAACACCGGTGAGTATCTCACTCAGGAGTTGTAAGCAGCCATAGATTTTTCCCGTCAACCAGCGACATGGGGGAAACTTGCGCTCGAGCGACCAGCGTCCGAAGCGGTAGACGGCCAATGCCCAAATCGCACGGTTCGACAACCGCCATCCGTGGACTCGAATATCGTCGCGTAGATTATCGAACATGTCTGCCGACTTTGACAACAAGATGGGTGATGCAACATAGCAAGCTAGGATTACGATAATTGCCCGTCGTTTTCGCCACCAGATGCGATACAACAATTCGGATGGAATAATTAGCAATTCGAGCGATTCTCGCGGTTGAATCGGTCGATCGTCCCCGTCGCTCGCGACTATCGACGAGGTTCGATTCGCGCCGGGGCGAGTCACTTCGCAACCGGCCTGCTCGAGCATCGGATGCGCGAACAGCCCTCGCAAACAATGGTCGGCGACGAATCCGAAGCCACTCGGTGCGATCGCCGCTCAGCCAACTGCCGCAACACTTTGCAGCGCGGGTTCTTGCTCAGTATCGGCAGACAACTTGGGAGACTCGCGGCACAGTTCACCACAGTCGGGGATCGGCATGACGGGTTTAGGCTCGCCATAGAGAATCCAGCGATAAATCTGTTCGTCGAGTTCGGCTTTGCGATCCCAGGTGAATTGCTCGCGAGCCCGCCGCATGGCGGCAGCCGACATCGCCACGAGTGTTTCGGGCGAGGCCGCGAGTTCGGTCAGTTTTCGCCGAAGAGACTCGACGATGGTGCGACGTTCGCCCAATGGAACACAAAGCCCGCTGCTGGCCGTCAAGAACTCAGGTGGTCCGCCGTAGTCGACGACCAGCGGAACCGCCCCGAGCATCATCGCCTCGATCACGACAGCGCCACCCAGTTCGCGAACACTCGGGAAGACGAAGACATCGGCATCGGCGTAGTGGTTTTGCAACTCGGCGTGGGGAATGTTGGGGATGAACGTGATGCGACTTGCCACGTTCTGTTCGTGGGCGATTTGCTGGAGCTTCGCCTCGTCGGGACCGCTGCCAATGATCGTCAGCTCGGCATCGCCATTGCGCAATAGTTCGGCTGCCGCCTCGATCGCGACATCGGCGTTCTTGAACGGCACCAATCGTCCGACAAATAGCAACTTGAGCGGTAATCGCGGTGTACGCTCTCTCCGCGCGGTGAAACGGGCGGGATCGATCGCGTTCTCGGGCATGTAAAACGCCTTGTCGCGATACTTGGTTGGCAACTCGTTGTAAGTCGCTCGCGAGCCGATCAGCAATGCTCGCGAGCACTTTCGCGTCGTGCGAAAACCGGGTGTGTAGCGATAGATGCCGCGGACTTTGGCGAGGTACTCTTTTTCGCGTTTGCGGAGGTCGTCGAACTCGCGAGGCCAAGGGAGACCCCCGTTGAGCGGGCCCAATACGAACGGGACACCAAGTTTCTCGCACCACTTCGCCATCGGAGAAACGACCGTCGGGCTCATCGGAGTGATGCGGTGGACAATGTTGAAGCGACCACTTTTCAGGTCATTTTGAAAGCGCTGAAACACGAGGCGCTCGAAATACCAATGAGCGATGCCCGAAATCGCCATGACCGTTGTGAAGCCTTTGCCCTCGCCCCCACGCAGCATTCCGGTCAGCTTCCACATCGGACGGCTAATGGCTTCGGAATCGATCGCCGTGAAGTCGGTTCCCTCGACGAGACCCGCTCGCAAGAGTGCATCGCGGCAGCGAATGTGGGTGACGAGATGAGCGTCCAAACGACGCGCGATGGCTTGGCTGTGCGACCAGCCAAGCAGCGGCACGCTCTGCCACTCGGGGTTGGCATCTTCGCAAACAAGCAAGGCTCTGGGGTCATTCATTGCAGTTCACTCATCGCTGACTCTACTCGATGTCTCACCAACAGTTCGCCGATTCCATGAATGTTCCCTTTTCGATTCGGGCTAACGCTCATTTCGAGCAACGCGACTCGCCTTCGTCCGTGTCCGCTGCCGAGGCAAAGCAATGTCGTATCGTTTGATTTTGCGGTAGAGCGTCGCTTGTCCAATGCCGAGCATTAAGGCGGCGGTCACGGCGTGTCCGTCGGATTTTTCGAGTGCATCGAGAATGGCGGCCCGCTCGACGACATCCATCTGGCGGAGGTTAACATCTTGGCCCGCTTGACTCGCGGGACTCGATGGCAGTGACGTTCGCGAAAGCTGACCACCGATATGTTGAGGCAAATCGGCAAGCGTAATTTCGTCGCCACGCGAAAGAATAGTCAGTCGCTCAACGACGTGTTCGAGCTCGCGGACATTGCCAGGCCAGGCGTATTGCTCGAGCAGATGCATCGCCTCGGGCGAGACCCCTTTCCTTAGCTTTTGGTGGCGGTGGGCCGAGCGGGCGAGAAAGTAGTCGACCAGCGGCCCGATCTCTTCGCGACGGCTGCGGAGCGGCGGAATTTCGATCTCAACAACTTGCAACCGATAGAACAAATCTTCGCGCAATAGACCGTCTTTCACCAGCTTTCGCGTGTCGCGATTAGTCGCCGAAATCAGTCGTACGTTCACCGACCTTGATAGACTCGAACCAACGCGGTGGAACGCCCCCTGTTGCAGAAAGCGCAGCAGTTTGGCCTGAAGGGCGATGTCCATTTCGCCAATTTCGTCGAGAAACAAGGTCCCTTTGTCGGCCGTTTCACACCACCCCAGGTGAGTGCGATCGGCCCCCGTGAAGGCCCCTCGCTCGTGTCCGAACAGCAAACTCTCGGCCAACTTGTCAGGGAGCGCGGCCATGTTCACAGCGACAAAATTGCGAGCCGAACGGGCGGAACGCTCGTGGATGGCACGGGCAACGAGTTCTTTACCCGTACCACTTTCGCCGGTGATCAAAACCTTGGCATCGGTCGGTGCGACTTCATCGACCATTTGCATGACTTGCCGCATCGCGCGACTCTCACCTGCCACCAACATTGGCGGATCGCTCTCAACTGAGTCACGCGAGGTACCCGACTCGATGGCGTGTTCGACCACTTTACGCAACATGTTGAGGTCGGGAGGTTTCGAAAGAAAGTCGAAAGCCCCCAGTTGGATCGCCTTGACAGCCGTCGGTATCGAACCGTGGGCCGTGAGTAGCACGATGGGACGACTCGCCCCTTCGCGAATCAGTCGATCGAGCAATTCGATCCCGTCGTCGACTCCGAACTGTAAATCGAGTAACAGCACGGCCGGTTGCTGCTGATAGAACTGCTCGAGCAATTCGTGCTTGTTGCACGCGCAGCGAACCTGATAACCCCAGTCGGTCAGATGCAATTTGAGCACCGATTGAAGATCGCGGTCGTCGTCGGCAATCAGGATATCGGGAACAGTCGCGGGCGTGGCCCCCAATTTCATACCCATCGAGGCCATTAGGTTGTCCCCGCAAGCGATCGGTTGTCGGGAATTGCTTGATCGTCAACATCGTGTCCGACGTCAACTTCGCGTAACGATTGTGCGAGCGAATCAACCAAATGCGGCAGCTCGTCGTGATGACGTAGCCGCACAGCCTCAGCGACAGCCGATGCTTTCGAGCCGATGTCAGCGAAACCGTACAAGCCACAAGTTCCCGCTAAGCGGTGAGCGATGCGTTGGACTTCGTCGTAGTGTTGCTCGTTCAATGCCGTTTTTATGGTGCTTGTGAGTTGGCGAAGTCGGTCGCCGTAAGCCAGTTTTCGCTGGCGGAAAGCAGCGGCCAAGTCGGGCCGGGATGCGAATGCGGTTTCACTCGATGCTCTCGTCATGGCGTTCCCTCCAAAAGCTCGCCGGTGTCGGTCGTGTAGGCTTCGTCAATCCCTTAGCGATTAGGTGGTCGATTATGTTAGTTCGCGCACAGTTGCTCCGCGACGCTCATCATTCCGCTGGACTTTAGTTGTTCGCTGAACTGGGTGAGCAATTCTTCAATTGGTCGCACGCCTTCGGCTTTGTCGATGACGGTGTCGAAAATTTTGGCTTCATCGACGCCGAGGCAATTCATCTCTCGTGCGTCGCCACTTAGGCCAACGAGCGCGCCACGATAGCCGGCGAGACGAAGGCGAGCGGCCAAGGCCGTGCCGCTATCGTCACCGATGTGTTCGTCAATCACAATCACATCGAATTCGCCGGCGAAAACCATCGCCACCGCAGGCACGGTCGCCGATCCAACGACATCGACTCCCAAAGCTTCGAGCAATGCACCAATGCAAAATCGAGCGTCGTCGTCGTCGTCGACGAGCAGTGCGCGAATCGCACGGTTTTGATTTATCGTTCGCGAGACCACCTTGAGCTCGGGTGAAGCATTCCGCTTTTCGACGAGCATGGCGACTGATCCACCGGCTGCGAGCGCGGTCGCCGGCAAAGTAACTCGCGCCCGCGTACCAACGCCCAGCTGGCTCGAAATGCTCACCCGGCCACCGAGCGACTCGGCCAGTTGGGCCGTTGTGCGGACTCCTTGGCCGCGGCCTCGGCGTGGTTGATTCGCGACTTGCAGTTCGAGCAGTCGCTGCAACTGCTGGCGATTCATGCCGCAGCCTTGGTCGGCAACTTCGATGTAGAACGATGGAGTGGCTTCGTGCAAAACTGGTTCGTCAATCAGCGCCGCGTCAATGGCCCGCCCCGCGTGGATCGACAGTTGACCACGTTCGCTACAGCGAATTGCATTCGAGAGCAGGTTGGCGAGGACTCGCTTGACCGTCACCACACGCGAACGATGGACGCGGGGAAGGTCCGGCTCGAAGGTCAGTAGGGTTGCAATCCCTTTGAGGTCAGCCGTTGTGCGAAAAGTGTCGAGCACGTCGGCGAGCATCTCATCGAACGGCACGAAATCGTGATCGGTGTCGTCGACGGCGACCGTGTCGTATAAGCCATCGATCATTTCAAGCAGGTAAGAGCAACTCGATCGAATGCCGTCGAGCGCTTGCTCGTGCGTACATTTGCGAGTCGCCTGGAGGTCGGCATAGGCGAGCACCAGGCCAACCGCTGTGCGAAAGTCGTGGTACCAACCGGCGACACATTCCCGCGCAATGATGGGAGCGGACATGGGAGAGACCTACAAGTTGAAAAACAAAGTGGCTAAATCTCGTCGTTGACCAAACTCAAGAGCGCGACCCTTGTCGTCTCTTTTTTTTCTTACTGCCGATACCGGCGTTTGCTTGTTCGGGCGTCTGTTCTTGTTTGATGTCGAAACGACTTCGACCACTTAGGTAGTGGTCTCGCAGTGGTCGCCTCGCAATCTCTTCAAAGCGACCGACGCCGGACGATTAATGCCAGACGACCAAACAATGCAACAGCACGGCGGAAAGCGGTTGTGCTACGTCAGCAACAACATATCGCTTGGGGGGTGGGGTATTCGGCTAAGCGTTTTCTAAAGGGAGTGTAAATCGGTGTTGTTTGCGGCAATCTCACAATCAGTCGGATTTCCGCAATACCGATGTTACTTTCTCTCAATTTGACTACAAGTGCTTTTCTCAGATTTTTCATCAAAAAGTTTGATCACGCTTCAGCCGTTTCTTGCACGGCAAAACTAGTGCCAACCAAATCGAGAAGCTCATGATAAATTGGCAATTTGGTGCCGTACCCGTAGGCGTTCGGCAACGTTATCGGAGTTGAATTGGGAGAGACTGCGTAAAATGACGAACTTGCCGGCGGAGTGGGCTTGTGATTGCTAACGAAGCGAGCATCTCTGCCAAGATAACGCGCACCGGGCAATCGCACGACGCACGTCCCAGTTCACTCACAGCTCCCAAACAGGGCCGCCGATGACTCGGCATCGCGCTGAAATTACCGCGATCAAATTATCGCACTGATAAAACGAGCGACTGGCTACGCGGGTTTACCGAGGACTCGCAAACTCAATGGCGCTCTTTCTGTCGTGGTTTACTGCGATTTGTATTGCCGGGCTCAAAAAACTTTGGAATACGGAACAGACATTGCCCATGTGGTTCGATCACCCTTTAGCAAGTCCATTACTTCGAGTTTCCATCTCTTGTTCGCCGTTCTCACTTCTCTATCGATTGTGGTTGTGTTGCTCTGCGCGGCATCGCGCGGGAAAGTCACGGCGGCGCGTGCCGCACTGATGCTTTCGTTTTTGATGCCAACGTGGGTTCATTTGTATGTCGGTGCCGCTGACATCAGTGCTCGGGTCGTGCCGATGGGCCTTGGCGTGTTGATGCTTGTCGCTGCCGGGCGATTCTCGGGACTGCGGCGACTGTTGCTGCTCGATGCGATTGTCGGCTGTTTAGGGCTGATCGGCATTTGCACCATGTTATCCAACGGCATGTTCGCCGTTTCGGCGGTGCCGGCAGAGATGATCGAGTGGTGGCTACCTTACTTGTTCGGGAGGCTGCTGATCCAATCAACCGACGACTTGCGCGACCTCGCGCCTTGGGTTGGTGGAGCACTGGTACTGCTTTCGGCGCTCACGATTGTCGAAGCCATTACGCATATAAATCCGCTTAACGCAGTGGCGGGGCGTTCGGGCTCATGGGCGAGCAGTCAAAATCATCGCTGGGGACTGCAACGTGCCGATGGTGTGCTCAAACATCCAATTTACATGGGGATTATGCTCGCCGCGCTGCTGCCCTGGGCCCTGTTTCTGGCGCGTCGAGCGTCACAAAGCCGAGTGAGTGACTGGTGGAGCGTGTTACCCCCGTTGGTGATTGTCGGCACGATTGCCACCATGTCGCGGGGGGCAATTATCATTGTCTTAGCAATCATCGTCATCTCGCTCGCTGTCCGTGTCCGCGGGCTCCGTTGGCCGATTGCGGGCCTTTCGGCCGCATTGCTCGCTGCGGTTGTGGCGGTCGGACCGACTGAAATTGTCTCGATGCTTGAATCGTCGGTAGGGGACGATGCGAACACGACCGTCACGATCGGCGGTCGCCAATTTCCTTATTCGGGAACACAGCATCGACTGCTATTGTTTCGCGTCTACGAACCGGCGATCGCCGATGCAGGCTGGTTTGGATTTGGGAACTTCGACCTCGAAATCCCACGTTTTGCCGAGTATGTCGAAGCCGAAAACCGGCAACTCTTCCGCTCGATCGACAACGCCTATCTGTTGCTGTTGCTCAATCGCGGCTGGTTGGCGGCGGGTCTGGTTGTGACGTTGTTGATCGCGGCTATATTAGCGTTAGTGAAAATATTGCGGCGTGATGATGATCTCGCCGAAGGTCTCGACGCTTTAGCACCAGCGATTGGCGGAGTCTTTGTTGGGCTGGCGGTGATACTGTTTACCGTGTGGCTCGATCCAGATTTTTCAGCCATTATGTTGATAACGATTGGTGTCGTAGCGGGATGGCGGTGTAGTCCAATCAAGGAGGCCTCTTCGGCGGCTAAGGAGCGAAACAAGATGGCAGGCAGGATTCGCAACTCACGTAAACAACTGGTCCCGGCACTCTCAGCGAACGGTCACGCCACCAGCGGCCCATCCCTTAACGGACATGGTAAGCACAACGGTTTGGCGAGCTCGGTTGCTCGCGCCAGCAGATCAACTGACGCAAACGACAGTTCGCCGGCGGCGTTCGCCGAGATCGCCAAGCGGCACTGGTATTACTATGTTGCGGCGGCCGCCGTAGCGACCGGCGCGGCCCTGTTCGCAGCTTATGAATTGAGCACCGAGCAGTCGGTGTTTCAGGGTCGGCTCGAGTATCGACAGGGAAATTATTGGGGCCTCGAGTTCAAACCTGCGGAACTCAGTACAGTCGCGCTTCGCGTGGCATCTCCAGAGGTCACAAAAGCGGTGCTCGAACACCCCGAACCGATCGTCGGGCTTTCTCCCGACAGCTTACAGAGCAACTTGGTCACTCGCGTCGTTCCCGGCACAAATCTCATCGAATACACGATCTGGTGGGAGGGCGAAGCAGTGGCACGCGAACTCGCCGACCGACTCACTCAGGCCGTCACCGCTGAAACCAACAATCGTCGAAATGCAGAACTCGATCGGGTGATCGATCGCATGGCTGCTGCCGGGGCCGAACTGGCGCTGGAAGCCGAAGCGGCCGATGAAAAACTGGCCGAATTCTTGACCGACCAGGGCGTCGATGCGAGTGTAGCGGGCGAACTCGATGCCTTGAAACAAGAGAAAAATGCGATCGAGGCCGAATTGTTTTCGACAAAAGTTCGCACCAAGGGATTGGAAATGCAAATCGAGTTGATTCAGCGCCAAGCGAGCAGCGACGACCCCAGTTCGAGTCTCACCCCCGACGTGCGAATCAGTTCGCTCGACCGCAAAATAATTAAGGCACAAGAAGAATCGCAACTGAACATCGAACTCGAAGCCCAAGAGCGCGAACTAGCACGGGCCCGGGAACTCCACATGCGGCGACTAATCAGTACCGCCGAGCTCGACCAGGTCAACTATGAAGTCGAGAAGATCCGCGCACGACTCAACTCGACCGAGCAAATCACCGCGATGGAACTCGAGCGAGAAAGACTCGAAAAACTCGACCCGCGAGTCGACTTCGAGCGCCAGAAATTGCAAATCGAACTGACTGCCAACAAGGGAGCCGAAGAATCGCTCGCCCAAAAGCTAATCGAGAATCGACAAAAACAAGAGTCGATTCGCGAAATGACCAAAGACGAGCGGCACCTCGAGCAGCGGCAAAAGTTCGCCGTCGACCGTCAGCTCACGACACTTAATCAAATTGAAGATCTGCGACGGCTCAAGAATAGCGACGCTTTTACGCTGGTCGAATTTGCCCGCCCCAGCCCGGGTGATCCGTCAACCGTGTCGAACGCGAAGAAAGTTTTCGCCGCGTCGTTCGTTGGCATGATGGTCGCTCTCGTGGGACCGCTTGTCGTTTGGGACTACAGCCGTAGCCGTCGCTTAGCCAGCGAGCCGAAAGTTTCGACGTTGGCGTCGACGATGCTGTTCGACCAGCGGCGCCCCGACTCCAGACCTATGTTGGCCGCCACTGTCAACGATCGACGGTGGCTCGCTCATACCTTGATGCGGCAATTTAGCCACGACAATTTCATGCTATCGATCGTCTACCTCGGCGAGATCAACGAAAACGCTGAGTTTGTCGAAGAGCTCATTGGCTTCTTGGCGAGACTCAAAGGCCGCGTGCTTTGGCTCGAACTCTCGGAGCACCATGCGGTCGATGCTGAAAGCCGCCGAGGGCACAACCACGGTTCGCACGGCGGCACTTCCGTTGCCTCATCGACAACCGTCGCTACCAACGGTCGCGCCACGGCCATCGCGACCAAATACATCGATCGTCGCCAGGTGGGGCAAGTGTTCGACGCGTTCGAGATCATCGAACAAGAGCGCGACCATTATGGAGTCATTGTCTGCACCGGCACCTGGAAATCGGAAGAAGACTTCGAGGTCGAGAGCCTCGCCATGCGGGGCGATGGGGTACTGTTCGTCAATCCTAACCGCGGTGGCATCGACAGTGCTCACGCCGATCTCGTCAAAAACATCCGCGACTGCGAAGCCAATGTGCTTGGCGTTGTGTCTTAACTGAACCCCAAGTCTGCGATGTTCACGCTGCTCACCATCTGCATCGCCATCGCTGTGGCATTGGTATCACTGCTGGTTGTCGTCTTCTGTATCGAATGCCTCGCGGCGTTGCTGCCCCAGCCGAAGCGACTCGCGCCGCACGAGCGCGGCCGCGTGGCTGTGTTGCTTCCCGCCCACAACGAAGAAGCGGTGCTCGGTGAAACACTAAGCACTCTCAACCAGCAGATTCGCAAAGGCGATCGGGTGGTTGTTGTTGCCGACAACTGCACTGACGCAACCGTGTCGATTGCTTACGAGAATGGAGCCGAAGTTCTGCAGCGTCACGATCCGGTGAATCGCGGTAAAGGCTTCGCGCTGCGGGTCGGGCTCGCCCATTTGCGCCAAGATGACCAGCCATTCGATGCCATCGTCATTCTCGATGCCGATTGCCAAGTTCATGTCGGTTGCATCGACCAGCTTGCCAGCGCCGTGGTCGCCTCGAGTCGTCCCGTACAGGCGAGTTATCTGATGACGCCCGGCGGTGGATCGCTGGCGAAACAAGCGATCTCGCAATTTGCCGTGCTGGTGAAGAACCACGTTCGCCCCCGTGGGCTCCGCCGCTTGGGATTGCCCTGTTTGCTCACCGGATCGGGTATGGCGTTTCCGCCGAATGTCGCTTGGGAGCTACCGCTCGAAGGGGGGCACATCGTCGAAGACATGCAACTCACTTTCGATTTGCTCGTTGCTGGACATCCGTCGCGCTACTGCGAAGCGGCCCGCGTCGATGCGGTGCTTCCTCCCAACGACGACGCCAGTGGTCAGCAGCGAACCCGCTGGGAACATGGCCACTTGCAAGTTCTCACCAGCCAAGTGCCAAGGTTGCTATTGGCTTCGCTCAAGCGAGCCGATTTGCGAATCGCGGCGATGGCCCTCGACCTCGCCGTGCCCCCCCTCTCGCTGCTAGTGATGGCGTGGATCGCAACCGGGGCCGCAGCGGCCGGCATCGCGTGGTGGGAGCCAAGACCACTATTTGTCTTGCTCGCCGCTGGCGGATTATTGGCCGTTTGCATCGCCTCGGTTTGGTGGAGATTCGCGCGGCACGCGATTCCGCTCCGACGCCTCGCGTCGGCTCCCGCCTATGCGCTGGCCAAAGCGCCAATGTATCTCAAGTTCCTCGCCAAGCGGCAACGAAGCTGGGTCCGCACGGCCCGCGAATAATATTGCTCCCTTTAAAGTTAACTCTGCCGCCGTGAGTTCGACAAAGACTACGCCCGCTCCCGCTGCGACCCGCCCGCAGCCCGCCGAACCGCTTGTGGCGTCCCGGCTTCGCGTGGGCTATGTCGTCAATCAATATCCACAAACGAGCGCAAGCTTCGTCCGTCGCGAGCTCCTAGCGATGGAAGCGTTGGGAACGCCCGTCGAGCGGTACGCAATCCGTCGCTGGGGAGAATCGCTCGTCGATCCCCGCGACCGAGCCGAAGTCGCGAACACCAAGGTCATCCTGGGTGGCAACTGGTTCGGCATGATCGCTGGCGCGGTCACCGATGTTTTCGTGCGCCCGGCCAAGTGGTGGCGAAGCCTCAAGCTCGCCTGGCGGATCGGTAGTAAGAGCGATCGTGGTCGGCTCGTCAATCTCTTGTATTTGGTCGAAGCAAGTCGCTTGCGACGCTGGTGCGAGCGCGATGGCGTCGATTGGCTGCACGCCCACTTCGGCACCAACTCGGCCGCCGTGGCGATGCTCTGTCACTCGCTCGGTGGGCCTCGCTTCAGTGCGACCATCCACGGCCCCGAGGAATTCGACAGGCCCGACCCGCTGCATCTCGCCACGAAAATCGCGGCGGCGGGGTTCGTCGTCGGCATCAGCAGTTATGGCCGCAGCCAGCTCTATCGCTACACTGATATCGACCAGTGGAGCAAAATTCACGTCGTGCATTGCGGGCTGGGCGACGATTTCTTGGACTCGCCCCCTACCCTGCCGACCGATGCTCCAAAATTCGTCACCGTCAGCCGATTGCACGAACAGAAGGGAATCCCGCTGCTCGTCGAAGCTGTCGCTAAGCTCGTTGGCGAAGGGATCGACGTTCGTATCGACATCATCGGCGACGGGCCACTACGAGCGAAGCTCGAGCAGTTGATCGCTCGGCACGGTGTCGCTGGTCAGATTCGCTTGCTCGGCTGGCAGTCGAGCGACACGGTTCGCGAAGCATTGCTTGACTCGCGCGGGCTGGTGCTACCGAGCTTTGCCGAGGGATTGCCGGTTGTCGTAATGGAATCGCTCGCGCTGCATCGGCCGGTCATAACGACCCGAATCGCCGGAATGGGCGAATTAGTCGAGCACGGCACCAATGGCTGGCTCGTAATGGCCGGCGATGTTGACGCCTTGGCCGCCGCCATACGCGATGCTTTGGAACGGGCACCCGAGGAGTTGCTCGCGATGGGCAGCGAAGGGGCTGATCGGGTTCGCCGCGACCATCGTGCCACCACCGAATCGCGAAAGCTTTTGAAACTCATAGAAGCCTACAGCAGCGAATAGTCGCCAACCGCCGCTGCCGCCTGCGGCAGAAATGGCGAACGAAAACCGACGACTGAAGACTAACGTCACGATGACCGCCACACTCAAGCAATCGACCACAGCCGACTCGCCAAGAGCCGGCGCACGCACCGATCGAATCGTATCACTCGGCATGGGTTTCGATCCCCTCACGTTCGGCGAAACACTCGAAGCGATCGACGAATTTATCGCGGCCCGCAAGGCGGCACTCGTTATCACGGCCAACCTCAACTGGGCGATGCTCATCGCTCGCGATGCAAGACTCAAATCGCTCACCGACGCGGCCGAACTGGTTGTCGCCGATGGTATGCCTCCCGTTTGGCTCTCGCGATTCGGCAAACGCCGCTTGCCCGAGCGGGTGGCCGGTTCCGACATGCTGCCGGCGCTTTGCGAACGAGCAGCCGGGCGAGGCTATCGCGTGTTCTTCCTCGGCGCGGCCGAAGGAGTCGGCCAAGCGGCGGCCGACATCTTACAGGCTCGACTCCCCGGGTTGCAAATCGCCGGTGTTGAAGCGCCGTTCTTATCGAAGCTCACTGCGGAAGAAGAGACCGAGCTACTCGCCCGCATCCGCCAATCAGAAGCCGACATTGTGTTCGCCGCATTTGGCCAACCGAAGGGAGAAGTTTGGCTGCACGAGAATTTGCAGCGCATGGGACCGGTCGTCGCGATGCAGATCGGTGCGTCGATCGACTTCATTGCCGGGCGCGCAAAACGGGCTCCCAAATGGACTCACAAACTTGGCATCGAGTGGCTCTATCGCACCTGGTGCGAACCGGGCCGGATGATCGCCCGCTACTCGGCCAACGCTTGGTTTTTGCTGAAGCGATTGCCGCGTGAGCTGTTTGGCAAGTAGTGACCGCAGCTTGCGGTCGGCAGCTTCTGATCGAACTAGTTATTCAAGGCCCAGACCGAATCGTCCAATCACCGGGTGGTGATCGACGACGAAAGCAGAGTTGTCCGCCGCAGGTGGCCGACCAGCAGCGAAGCGGTTTGGAAACGATCGAAGCTACCGACCCTGTGGCTAGGCAAAAACCTCGTCGGCCGGAATGCGAATTCCTTGTTCGATCATTGTTTCGCGATCGCTGTGGGGGTTCCAGCCCAGCCGTTCGCGAGCTTTCGAGTTATCGAAGACGGCTCGCTGGGTGCGCGATTCCCAGTCGCGGTAGCTGGGCATGCGGCGCTCCGGGTGTCGGACCATTGTTTTGACGACCCACTTGAACATGTCGGTCGCATAGAACCGCCAGACGGGAGTTGGTAGGGCGTCGATGGCAACGCCCGTGTGGCGCTGAAGTTCGTCGAGGTACTCGCGCGCGGTGAGGCAAGGATCGGCGACGAGGTTGAACGACTCGCCGACAATGTCATCGACTTCGAGGGTGCGAACAATGGCGTCGGCGACGTCGCCTGCCAGCACGAGTGGGAGTCGATTCGTGCCTGCTCCCCAAACTTGGCAATTCGATTCACCGTTCCACATACCAATACCCCAATGAAAGGGGCTGCCACCCGAACCTAGCACGATGCCGGGGCGGACGATCACCAGTGGGAGACCTTTTTCACGATGCATTTCGAGCAGGATTTTTTCGATTGTTTCTTTCGACTGAGCGTAGAGGTTACGATGTTTGATAGCGCGGTCGAGTCCGGTTGCTTCGGTGATTTTTCCGCCGCTTTTGCCAGCGTAGTAGCTGTCGATAGTGCCGCTGTAAATCAGTCGTTTGACGCCCGCGTCGAGGCAACGCTCCGCGAGCAATCGCGACGGTTCGATGTCGTACTGATGGTACTCGTTCCATCTCTTGACGATCGGTCGCGCGAGGTGAATGACATGCTCGACTCCATCGAGCAAATGGTCGATGTCTTCGGGGCGAGTAAGGTTTCCCTTAACGACTTCGACGCCGGGCAGCTCGAGTCGACGGGGGATACAATTGGGCCGACGCGCGGCAACGCGGACACTATATCCAGCTTCGGCTAGCCCTTCGACGACATGTTGACCGATGAAGCCAGTACCTCCCCAAATCAGCACCGGAGCCGAAGTTGCGCGTGGGCGACCATTCATGTCGCCACCACTGGCGCGAGTATTGCCGAAAATGTGTCCGTTCGATTCACCCCTCGATTCGTTGCTAGCGACAACGGCAACGGGGACTGGCGTCGCGGCTCTGTCGACAGCGGCGGCTGTGACTATTCGCTCGCAAATTTCGATCGCGCTGGTGCCGAAGTCGATCGAGTGACGACGGTCTCGCTCGCCAGCAAGCGAGCGATAGAAGGCGCTGATGCTCGCTTCAATGCTTGCTCCATAGGGGTTGCCCCCGGTACAGAGTTTGAACTTGCTGCCCACGTATCGCAGCAAGTTGTTGCGAGCCTGTACGCCGGACGAGCCAGCCATGTTGCGTTGGCGGAAATAGCGGTCGAAGTCGACATTGTAGCGAGTTGCGCGGTCGAGCCGATAGACGTTGTTTTCGAGATCGACAATCGCCGAGCCGTGCGAGCCGCGGACCTGCACATAGTGTTCGCTTACGCCCTTGCCAAAAGAGAAGAGCATATCGACCGACGCATTGGCAGTTCGTGCGGTAGCCGACCATTGCCGGAAAGCAACGCGTCCGCCGGGGAGTTCGACCGGGCTTCCGCACGACGCACTAATTTCGTCAGGGTCGCCGACGAGGTCGAGTAGATGCGATGCCGAGTGGGGTCCGACTTCGAGAATCAAATTTCCCGGCTCGGCGAGCATCCACAGGTCGAACGGTCCGCCGATAAGTTGGCCGAGCGGTTTGCGCCACGCGATGACGGCCGATTCGATGCGCCCGAGGCGGCCCAATCGCAAATCGCGGCGAAGCGATTCGTAGGCCGGCTGGAACAGAAAATTATGATTGACACCAACGCGCGCCTCGCTGGCGGCTTCGGTAGACGCGAGGGCATCGCACTCATCGCGCGAGATACACATCGGCTTCTCAAGAAAGCAATGCTTGCCGGCTGCAAGAATTTGTTCGGCCGCCATCAAGTGATAAGCCGGGGGCACGAGCACGTGAACGACATCGACATCGCCTTGTTCGAGCATGTCGCTGAGCGAACCGAAAGCTCGCGCGATGCCATGTTCGGACGATATTGCGTTCGCACGGCCCAGGTCGAGGTCGGCAACGGCGGCGATATGCGCATTCGGACAAAGCTTGAGTGCTCGGCAATGCCAATCGGCGATGTAACCGGCACCGAGAATTCCAACAGCGTAGTTTTTCATGGCAACAGATGACTTTCAACGATGGGTATTATTTGTATTCGATAATCTGAGTCGATCGGCCCATTAGCCGCGACTTGTAGTATTTCATGGCACCTACCACGGCGGCGAACTTTGCGACGACGCAGTTGATTCCGTAGACGATTGCCGGATAGAAGCCCAAATGACGGAAGCGAATTGTGACCCTCGCGACTTGCAACAAGTAAAGCGCAAACAGCACGGCGATGCTCAGTCCATAAGTCGGCCACGCCAGCGCTAACGCGACGAGCGGGAGCAACGCTCCCCAAATGAAACTCGAAACTAGCTGTTTGACAAAATGACGCTCGGGCGGAGCGCCGTGTAAGGCGACTCCCTGGGCGAATCCATGCCCGGCGCGGACGGCGCGTTTCCACCATTGGCCAAAGTTGTGCATGGCGGCGTCGTGACGGGTCATTTCGGCATCGAGACGCTCGACGAGCCAACCCTGCCCGCGAAGCCTGACGCAAAGGTCGTCGTCTTCGGCGGCAATGACCGACGGATTGTAACCGCCAATGGCTCGCACGGCTTCGACTCGCATGAGCGCGTCGCCTCCACTCGCTTTCGCCGGTCCGATCGGCGTATCCCATTCGACATCGCAGAGCAGGTTATAGACCGACGCCTCCGGAAAACGCTCGCGACGGCGACCGCAGACGACGGCGAGTTTGGGATTATCGCGAAGCTTGTTGGCAGCGACCGTCAGCCAATGTTCGTCGATTTGACAGTCGCCATCGACGAACTGCACAAACTCCGTATCGGGGGCAATCGCCAGCAGTCGCTCGAACCCGGCGTTGCGCGCGCGAGCCGCCGAAAAGGGCTTCGACATATCGAGCTCGACTATTTCGACTCCCCGGTCGCGGGCAATTGCGAGGCTATCGTCGGTCGATGCCGAGTCGACATAGACCACCGAAGGCGCTTGAGCGATTGCCGAATCGAGGCACGATGCGATCCGTGCCGCTTCGTTTCGGCCAATCGCGACGACACCCAGCACGCTCGCGTTTGCGTCGGTTGCTGAATGCCGTTCGACTCCATCGGCGACGAGATCGGCTCGATCGACGATCGAGTAAGCGGGCGGGTAAGAAACGTCGCTGGCCATGGAAATAAGTTATTTAGTGTGACGGTTGCAAAGCGAAGTCAACATCAAGGGCAAATGCCGGACCATTGAGAACGTCGTTTGGTAGGTTCGATGAAAAAGTGCGAAAATGGCGATGTATTGCGGCGAATCAGCGTTTCGAGCGCCGGGTAAGGGGCGTTTGCTGTGCCGCGTTTTGCGGCGTAATAGCCAACGATTCAGGGCCGATAATTCTCAGGCTGATAATCCCGACGGACCCGCTCTCCCTCGGGATATTGCGAATCGCGCGAGAATGTCGCAAATCAGCAGCAAAATGCTAAGTGAACGCCGCGTGAATCGAGCGACTGCGGCCATAGGCATCATTCGGCACGGCGGTTGCGTAGTTTGGCGGTCACTCGATAAAGCCCGCACCGCGAAATTGCCCCGCCTAGAAATGCCCGCCGCCAAAGCAACAGTCCGATTGCGCCGCGAGGTCGTTAAGACGCTCGAAAGCCGCAAGCATGCAATCGCCGAGGCGATGTTGGGGACGCTGCGGCACATCGATCGCTGGGCCAATCAACTATCAGAACAAGCGGGGGAGATCGACGCCTTCTTGGAGCGGGAACTCTATGCATTCGTCGATTACCTGAGCGGCCATTTTCGTGGTCAGCTCGACTTTGGCGACCTCTATATCGGCGAGAAGCGCAAGCAGTTTTACGAACCAACGCTATCGCCCGATGAGGCGGTTAATCGACGTATTGGGCTCACCCAGTCGGATCGCAACGCCATTCTTGGTATCGTCGGACCTGAACTAAGTGAGGCGGCTCGCGAATTACTCGCGCAGGAACTCGACTCACTGCATGAGGTGGTCATCGCACGTTCCGATAACGAACTGCGAGTGCTTTTCGTCGGCGACTGCTTGTTCCTCGACATCGTGACGTTTCTCACCGGACCGCTGCTCGCCGATGGGATTACGGTGAATCCCTATTTCGTGACTTCAAAAGGGGTCGCCGCGATTCGCCAAGAGTTGCAGCCCCTGGCCGACGAGTCGTTCGACTTGGTGTTTTTTAGCCCCTACACCTATCAATACAACGACGAATTGTCGCTGCTGCTCGATCGCCGGCACGGCAAGAAAACCAATGTCGAGACAATCGCCATTGCTCAGCAAGCTGCTGCCGAGACCGAGCAGGTGCTGCAGATGTTAGTCGACACAATCGATACGCCCCATTTGCTTGTTCACAACACAGCGATGGTGATGCGCGAGAAGTCGGCTTGGAAACGCTACCTCAAACACTTTACCACGCGTCGCGTACGTCACCTTTCGCGTCAGATCGTCAACGGCAGGTTGCGGCGGTATGTCGACGCCCGCAAGGCGGGCCTGCCCCAGTTGCATCTCGTGAGCGAAACCAAGCATGTCGACGAACGGGGCGAGAGTCCGCTTGCGGCCTACCTCTACGAGTCCGAACTTCAACATCCGGCCGAGCTGGGAAAGGTACTCGCTCGCGATTATCGCGATTATTGTTTCGTAGCGGCGCGGCTACTGGGACGCAAGCTGCTTGTGCTCGATCTCGACAACACGATGTGGGGCGGCGTCATTGCCGAAGGCCCCATTCGCCACGATAAGCAGCGACAGCAGATCGCACGTCGACTTCGCGAGCGGGGTGTGTTGCTGGCTATTGCGTCGAAGAACGATCGTGCGAATGTCTCGTGGCAGGGTGGCGTGCTTAGCGACGCCGACTTTGTTGCGTGCGAAATTAGTTGGAATCCCAAGCCGACTTCGATTCGTCGCATCGCCGACTCACTGAACCTTAGCCCGGGTCACCTTGTGTTCGTCGATGATCGTCCCGACGAACGCGAACTCGTGAAAACGGCACATCCCAATGTGTTGACGCTCGACGCCAATGCGCCGCGTACTTGGCGTTTGCTCGAACTGTGGGCCGATATGCTGGTCGAAGATACCGAGTTCGATCGCACGCTGGCCTACCAGCAACGAGCCGAACGCAGCGAGTTCTTGGGCGGCATTCACAATGGCGTCGAACCCCAAAACGGCGAAATGTACCAACAGCTCGCTTTGCAAGTTTGCATTCGTGAAGCGAAGCGGCACGAGGCAAAGCGCATCGCCGAGTTGCTCAATCGCACAAATCAATTCAACTGCACGGCAATGAGGGCGACCCATCGAAAAGTCCAGCATTGGATGAACGATCGCAACACCGCGATACTCGTTGCTGACATGAACGACCGCTTTGGCGCGATGGGCATGGTGAGCGTCGCGATTGTGGCCCATGACGCGGAAGGACTATCGATCGACGGCTTTGTGTTGAGCTGCCGGGTGTTCGGCTATGGTGTCGAAAAGTCGATGCTCAACTGGATGAAGCGTCGACTCGCGCGACTTGGCCACGGCTCTCTGCGCGGCCGGATTGTCGAAACCCCGCAAAATCAACCATGCCGGTCGGTCTATGCCGACAACGGGTTCACTGAACCAACTGACGGACAAAACGGCGAATGGCGCTACGAAGGCGACGCCGTTGTCGCCGATGAGCCGTGGCTCACGATTGTTGCCCCCTAACATCCCCAATTTCGCATCGTTACCCGACCATTAAAGATTATCAGTTTGATTCGTACGACGCAGAACTTGATACACGCTCAGCCTTCGGATGATCGAAAGACGGCCGAAAGCTATTGATTTCCCCACTTTCCTACCACCCCTTTTGATTATTGATGCCGCGTTCGGAAACTCGGCATGGCGATTGCGTCACTTGCATTCGCACGATTTGCACACCCGTGATGATGGACAGACAACATGAGCATTAGCAACTCGGCTCCGTTAGCCACCCTCCGTGAGCCGGAATCTCACGTTTCGGCTTCCATTCCCCGAACCACCGATGTGAGCCACCCACTCGGTGACCGGGCGCTCGATGAAACACTCGTTGATCTCGTTGCCGAAACGATGGTCGACACGATAGTCGATACTGGCATCGGCAATAAGCCAAATTCACCACCCAAGTTCGGGCGCGTCAAACAAGCCGGCACCAACGTCATCAAACGACGACATCCGCGGGCTCAACTTGCCGCCTTCCGTCGCGACGTCGCCAAAGCGGCCGACAACTACCGGGGCGACGAAGCCAAATCGGTCGCGGTACGCGAAGTTCTACAGACACAGAGTTGGTCGCGCGAGCATCGTGCGACGTATGAGTTGCTGAAGCGATTGATGGACATCGCCCTCTCGTCGGTGGCGCTGCTGCTTCTTGCGCCCATGATGACGACAATTGCCGCGCTCGTCTACCTGACCGATGGCACGAGCCCATTCTTTGTGCAAACACGGATCGGTCGATATGGTCGCCCGTTTCGTTGCTTCAAGTTCCGTTCAATGGTGCCAAACGCTGATCGTCTCAAAGCCGAGTTGATGGACAGCAACGACCACGCCGACCCCCGCACGTTCAAGATCAAAAAGGATCCTCGCATTACCTGGATCGGTGGCTTCATTCGAAAATCGAGTCTCGACGAACTGCCTCAACTCTGGAATGTGTTGTGGGGCGATATGAGCCTCGTCGGTCCACGCCCAGCGATTGCCTCTGAAGTCGAACACTATTCCCCTACCGATTTGTTGCGGCTCGCAGTCCGGCCCGGTTTAACATGTCTTTGGCAAATTCGCGGACGCGGAGCATTGCCGTTCGAAGAGCAAGTGAAGCTCGATATGGAGTATGTTGAGAATCGTTCGCTCTGGCTCGATCTCAAATTGATTGTTGCTACCGTTCCGGCCGTGCTCACCTGCCGCGGTGCTTACTAACCTCCTCTTGCCCCTTGCGTTTCGATTTTGTCCCTTAATGGATTGGATATGTCTCAGGTTTCGTCTCCACCGATCGACGTGACTCGGCCGTTGTCGGCGGCGAGCGCTTGCGCGGATGCGGCTAGCTCGCATCTCGACGTCTCGGACGGCGACAATTGGCACAACGGATCGTGTCCCAGTGGTTCGATCGACTCGTCGACCAGTTCAACGGCGGCCGAAGTCGATGGCTTGGCCAACGACGACGTTCAAGTCGGACCACGCACTACCGGCTCGGCAGTACATGCGTCCGCTTGGACAATTGGCGGTTACGCGGCCGGTCAAGCAATTCGACTCGCCAACAACATTATTCTCTCGCATCTACTAGCGCCCCACGCCTTCGGGCTCATGTCGTTTGTTAACGTCGTGATCCAAGGCCTCCAGATGTGCTCAGATTTGGGTGTCGGTCAATGTATCATTCAGGATCGCGATGGCGATCGGCCCGCGTTCTACAATACCGCGTGGACGATGCAGGTCGTTCGCGGAGTCGGTTTGTGGGCCATCTTTTGCGTTATCGCTCAACCGCTCGCTTGGTTCTATGCCGAACCGCAGTTGAGTTGGCTGATTGTCGCGCTGGGGGCTTCGGGCATGCTGAATGGACTGATGAGCACGGGAGTTTACACGGCCCGCCGGAATTTGCGTGTTGAGAGGCTTACGATCGCCGAAGTGTCGACTCAGTTACTGGGCGCCGTGGTGATGTGCGTCGCTGCTTTTTATTGGCGCAGCGTGTGGGCCATTGTCATCGGCACCATCGTCAACATGTTGGCCAATACCATCGCGAGTCACTTTGTCGCGCCGGGAATCACCAATCGACCCGCTTGGGATCGCGAATCAGCCAGGCGGATCGTTTCGTTTGGCGTTTGGATTATGGCAGGCATGATCATGGCTTTTCTCGCTATGCAGATCGATCGCTTGATGCTTCCGAAGTTGCTTCCCTTCGCAACTTTGGGTGTTTACAACCTCGCGTTGCAACTCACCATGCTGTCGAGTGGCACACTCGACAAGCTAACCGCATCGGTTCAATACCCGCTGTTGGCAGCGCTCTATCGTGAAAAGCCAGCGGCGATGAACGAACGTTTGCTCGCGAATCGCAAGTTTCTGTTGAAGATTGCGCTGGTGCTGATTCTCGGCGTCTTCGCATTGGCTCCTTGCTTCTTCCGGGTTGTCATCGGCGACGAGTTCGCGGCCGGGCAATGGATCACCCAGTGGATTTGCCTTGCCACTTGGATTTCGGTGCTTACGAAGACCGTCGATCGAGTGTTGCTCGCGGCAGGCAACACGCGGGCCTTGGTTGTGGCGTCGATGGTGAAATTCGTCGTCACCACCGGGGCGGGACTCGCTGGTTTCTATTACGGATCGCAACTCGGCACTCCTGAAATTGCCGGCATGCAAGGCTTCTGTTTAGGTATCGCGTTCGGCGCGTTCGTCGGCCACTTGGTGCTCTATCCCATGTTGCGTCGCTACGGCGTTCGCTGCGAATGGCAGGACATCGAGTATTCGATGGTCTTTCTGGGCTTCGCAGCAGGAATCGTGGCACTGGGCCATTACGGATCAACGTTGAGTGTCGAGTTTGGCGATCTGATCGGGGTGATCGTCCCGCTTGGTTTGGCCGCTTTTGTGGCTCGCGACATCCTCAAGTTTCTGCGTCAACGTCGCATAAACGCCGTCGTTTAGTGTACTCATGACGAACACCATCACACTCGCTGAACCGCTGCTGGCCGCCAAGCGCGATGCCCATTTGGCACCGTGTCGCGTGGCGGTCGTGATCGTAAACTACCGCACGCCCGACTTGGTAGTCGACTGTCTAGAATCACTTGTCGACGAAATTGACCCGGCTCGCGACCAGGTGATCGTTGTCGACAACAAGTCAGACGATGGTTCGGCCGAAGCAATCGCCCGAACAGTCGACGGACGCGATTGGCACGATTGGTGTCGAGTCATCTTCGGCGACTCCAACAATGGATTCTCGGCCGGCAACAACGTGGGACTCGAAGCAGTCGACGCCGACTACTACTGGCTCACCAATAGCGACACGTTGTTTCGCCCGGGGAGTTTCGCTCGCTTGCTCGCTGCCGCCGAAGAGTATGGGCAGGCGGGGCTGCTCGCGCCGCGGCTCGAATGGCCAAATGGTGAACCACAGATCAGTTGCTTCAATTACGCTTCGCCCCTGAGCGAATTGATCGATGCAGCGGGCACTGGTCCGATCACAAAGCTGCTCGGGCGATTCGATGTTCCGCAAAAAATTGTCGACGAATCGGCGACCTACGACTGGGTAAGTTTTGCGTCGGTACTAGTGCGTCGCGACGCGGCTCGACAAGTCGGCCTCATGGACGATGGCTTCTTCATGTACTACGAAGATGTCGACTACGCCCGGCGGATCAAGCGCGCGGGTTGGGAAGTTCGCTGTTGCCCCGAGTCGCGCGTCGTTCACCTCCGTGGCGGCTCGTCCCCCGTGAAGTCGCTCACCGCTGCACGAAAACCACGACCCCGTTACTACTACGCAGCTCGCGCTCGCTACTTCGCCAAGTATTATGGAATGGTGGGGCTGTGGACGGCTAACATGTTGTGGACAGCCGGTCACCTTGTCGCGCGCACTCGCGAGTTGGTTGGTAACAAGAGCCCTCACCATTGCCAGCGGCAATGGCGCGACATTTGGACTAACGCCCTGCGGCCAAAAACGGGGGCGCGAAAGTAATGCGACTTCCCGACTTTATAATCATTGGTGCCATGAAGTGTGCGACCAGCACATTGCACGAGCAGCTTGCCGCGCAAGCTGGCTTCTTCATGAGCGATCCAAAAGAGATTTATTACTTCAGCGACGATCCGGTCTATGCCAAAGGAATCGACTGGTACGCTCGGCACTTCGCCGGCGCACCGGCCGCGTCAATTTGTGGTGAATCGACGACCCACTACACCAAACTACCGACATATCCCGAGACAATCGCGCGAATTGCCGATTGTTTGCCCGCTGCTAAGTTTATTTATGTGATGCGCGACCCGGTGTCGCGACTCGTTTCACAATACATCCACCAGTGGACCGAGCGGCAGATCACCGTTCCGCTCGGTTTAGCACTGCGCCAGCATCCCGAACTCATCGCCTACAGCCGCTATGCAATGCAGCTCGAACCTTACTTCGATACGTTCGGACGCGACCGAGTGCTCCCCGTTTTCGTACCACGACTGAAATCGAGTCCGCAAAGTGAGCTAGAACGTGTGGTGCGGTTCCTCGGAAGTCGCGAGCCTGTGTGCTGGCAAGATGGCCGCTCGGGCGAGAATACATCAAGCGATCGGATGCGGGTCAGTCCGCTCCGCGATCGGCTCGTTTACGCGCCTGGTGTTAGCTGGATCCGACAACAACTACCCCAGTCGTGGCGAGATGGAGCGAAGCGACTTTGGCAGAAGCGAAGCCGACCCGAACTCACCGCTGCTGACCGCCAATTGGTGAGTGAGCAACTCGACGGCGACATGGCACGGCTCGGCGAGTGGCTTGGCGTTTCACTGACTTGCGACAACTTCGACAAAATCACCGCGAAGGCGGGTCTCGACTGGAGTGAGCGATCTGCTCCCACCGCCGAACTCGTCACCGCGTCACTACGATAATCGCGTTTAGATTTCTTTACCCTGAGTTAGTTACGGCTCCAACATGAAGACTTACCTAGTGACCGGCGCGGCCGGATTTATCGGCAGCGAATTTGTCCGCCAGCTAATTGCTGAGACCAACGCCCACGTCATCGCGCTCGACCTGCTAACCTATGCGGGCAACGTCGAGAACCTCGATCCCGTCGCCAACGACCCACGATTCACATTCGTGAAGGGGAACATCGGCGACCGCAAATTGGTCGATCACCTGTTCGAGAAGTACCAATTCACCTCGGTAGTGAACTTCGCCGCCGAGACACACGTCGATCGCTCGATCGGACAACCATCGGACTTTGTTCGCACCAACGTCGTCGGGACGTTCGAGCTACTCGATGCCTCACTACACTTTTGGAAGGGGCTTAGCGACGAACAGAAACAGGCGTTTCGCTTCCTGCACGTTTCGACCGACGAGGTTTACGGCACACTCGGTGACGAAGGCAAGTTTCTAGAAACGACACCCTACTCGCCCAACTCCCCCTACTCGGCCTCGAAGGCTTCGAGCGATCACTTCGTGCGGGCTTACCACCATACTTATGGACTGCCAACGCTCATCACCAACTGCTCGAACAATTATGGGCCTTACCAATTTCCCGAGAAATTGATTCCGTTGATGATTCGCAAGGCGCTCGCCGCCGAGAAACTGCCGGTATACGGCAAAGGCGACAATGTTCGCGATTGGTTGCACGTCGGCGACCATTGCCGTGCGTTGCGCGCGGCCATCGAACGGGGTGGTGTGGGTGAGACTTACAACATTGGTGGCGACGCCGAGCGAAGCAACATCGAGGTCGTCACGATTATCTGCCAAAAGATCGATGAGCTCTGCCCGGAACTGCGCCATCGCCCCTGTTCGCAGCTCATCCGCTATGTCACCGATCGCCCAGGCCACGACTTCCGCTATGCCATCGACTTCTCGAAGATCGAATCGGAACTCGGCTGGCGTCCGCAAGTCTCGTTCGAGGAAGGAATCGAACAAACGATTCGCTGGTACATCGACAATACCGATTGGGTCCAGCGCGCCTTAAGCCAAGCCAACTATAGTTGCGAACGGCTCGGTCTGGCGCAAAACGGTGACGCCCCAACAAACGGACGGCAAGAAGTCTTCGAGCCGATCGAAGGAGTCGAGTACAAGTCGATTAAAGCTCACGAAGATGGTCGCGGCTGGCTCATGGAACTCTACCGCAACGACGAGTTGCCGACGGAACTCGAACCGAAGATGGCCTACATCAGCCAGACGCTGCCCGGCATCGCGCGCGGTCCACACGAACACGTCGAACAGACTGACTACTTTGCGTTCATCGGACCGGGCGACTTTTGTCTCTACCTATGGGACGCCCGCGAAGACTCGCCAACTTGTGGAAATCGCTGGGTCCGCGTGATGGGCGAATCGAACCCAATGGCGGTCGCCATTCCGCCCGGCGTCGTCCATGCGTATCGGAACATTAGCGATTTCCCCGGCACCGTATTCAATGCTCCAAACCAGCTTTACGCGGGCGAAGGTCGCCAGGGACCGGTCGATGAAATTCGCCACGAAGACGCCGTCGACACCCGGTTTGTGATGTCGTAACAGATTTGCGTTCACTTATTTCAGGCAGACATGAATTACTATCGCAAAGGCATCATCCTGGCGGGCGGCTCGGGGACGCGGATGTATCCGCTAACCGTTTCGGTCAGCAAGCAATTGCTACCGATCTACGACAAGCCGCTCATCTATTATCCGCTGAGCGCTTTGCTGCTGGCTGGTATTCGTGAAGTGCTCGTCATCACGACGCCGCACGACAACGAGGCCTTCCAACGGCTACTCGGCGACGGCAGTCAGTTTGGTATTGAGATTTCATACGCAACGCAGCCTTCACCCGATGGTCTCGCCCAGGCGTTCATTATCGGTGCCGATTTTGTCGGCGACGATCACGTCGCGCTCGTGCTAGGCGACAACATCTTTTACGGACATGGATTTCCCGAGATGCTCGCAAATGCCGCTTCGCGCGAAACGGGGGCCACTGTGTTTGCCTATCGCGTGCGTGACCCCGAACGGTATGGCGTTGTCGAATTTGACGACGAGGGCAAGGCGATTTCGCTCGCCGAGAAGCCTGCGAAGCCAAAGTCGAACTTTGCGATCCCGGGCATTTATTTTTACGACAACCAAGTCGTCGACATCGCCGCCAATCTTGAGCCATCGCCGCGCGGCGAGCTTGAGATTACCGACGTTAATCAGATCTACCTCGATCGCGAGCAACTGTTCGTCGAGCCGATGGGGCGGGGGTTTGCGTGGCTCGACACCGGGACGCATGAATCGATGGCTCAAGCGGCCAACTTTGTCGAGACAATCGAACATCGGCAAGGACTGAAAATTTGTTGTCCCGAGGAAATCGCCTTCCGTAACGGATTCATCGACGCCGCTCAGCTTGTCAAACAATCAGAAGGCATTAAGAGCAGCTACGGTAAATATCTCCGCGAGCTCGCCTTGCAGGAGGCCCCTTCACGGGAGTCTTAATCGTTTGGCCAAAAGTAGTCGCATTTTGATTTTGGGGGCCAACGGACAATTGGGCCGCGAACTCGTCCGCCAGCTAGGTGACTTGGCTTTAGCGCTGTCGCGGCATCAGTGCGACCTTGCCGAGCCGGCGTCGCTCGCCGAGCGGCTTCGCGAATTTGGCCCTGCAACCATCATCAACGCCGCCGGTTACACCCGCGTCGACGATGCCGAGCAAGATTCACAACTCTGCCATCGAGTGAACGCCGAATCGGTCGGCCGGCTTGCCGAGGTTGCTAACCTTTGGCAAACGAAGCTGGTCCATATCAGCACCGACTATGTGTTTGGCGGCGATGCGTCGCGCTCTTCGCCCTATGCGGAAACCGACCAACCATCGCCACAAAGCGAATACGCACACAGCAAGAGGGATGGCGAACGATTTGCCGCCACTGCCGACGATCACCTCATCGTTCGGACGTGTGGACTTTATTCGGCCGAGCTGACCGTACCTCCGCTTAAGAATTTTGCTAACACGATGTTCAGGCTGGCGAGCGACCGTGACGAGATTCGCGTCGTCGATGATCAATGGTGTCAGCCAAGTTATGTGCCGCACGTCGCCGCTGCGATTGTCAGCCTATTGCAGCACGATAGCCGAGGACTGGTGCATGTCGTCAACGAAGGCGCGACAACGTGGTGCCGGTTCGCGGCGCACCTGTTGGCGGCAGCGAGCCTAGGAACCAAGGTCACACCGATTCCCACTAGCGATTATCCCCTGCCCGCCCGCCGGCCGAATTACAGTTTGCTCGCGACCGACCGCGTGGCCGTCGAGATCGGACGAAGGCTTCCGACTTGGGAACAAGGGATTGCTGACTACCTCACAGCGCGTGGTCTCGCCGCGTCGCAGTAAGAGCCCCCGGCTACGGAGAGACGCCGGCGGGAACTTGCTCGGGGACGTTGATCATCGGCACCGGCTGTTCGATAACGTCGATGTCGACCGGCTCGGTCCAACGCTCAACTAACAGCCCCTGAGCGTAGTCCCAATCGACACGCGAACGAGCGAACGCCAACTGTGTCTCGATGTACTCGAGCTCGGCCTCGATACCGCGAAGCTGCGCGAGCAGCAGCAGGTTAACAGTCGCCCGGCCCGCTTGTTGTAGCTCGGCAATCGCCTCGATTCGCTGTTCGGCCGCCGATCGCCTGCGTCCGTTGGCGTACACGGCTTTGCCGTAGTTGCTCACTCGCTGGTAGGCGTCTTGCAACTCGGCCGAAATCGTCTGACGAATCCGATCGAGCTCGGCGCGCGACTGCGACAATCGGATCATCGATTGCGTCACCTCGGCCCGCGGGCCTCGGTTGCCGAGCGCCCGTTCATAAAAGATACCAGCCGACCAACGATGAAAGTTGAAGTCGCCAGTCGTCGCGAGTGAATCGTCGAATCGTTCTTCGAGCCCTTGGGTTGCGTAATCGACCTCGGCACGCACGTCTTGTCTCGTGTTATTGCGACTGATATCGAGTTGGTAGCCAGCGATACGAATGGCCGCGACCTGCGCTCGCAATTCGGGGCGGTTCATCGCATTGAAGCAGGCGACATCCCAACTATCAGTCGGACGATCGTAGCCGGTCGTCGTAACGGTGATGAACTCCATTTGTTCTTCCAGCGGCACGCCCAAGATCCGCCGCAATTCAATCCGCGCCCCACTGAGCTCGATTTCGGCAACCTCGGCGAGGGCCACGATCCGATAGTATTGCTCTTCGGCACCCAACTGATCGGGCAGCGCCCCCGTGCCAAGTTCCATCCGTTCTCCTTCGTCGTCGTACAGCTTCTTTTGAAGTTGTTCGTACCGACGCAATTGCTGCAGACGTTTCTCGGCAAAGACGACGTCCCAATAAGCGCGTTCGACATCGCGAAGAATGCGGTTGATGACCGCTTGAACCTGAAACGAGGTGCCGCGATAGTTGGCCGTGGCGATAGCGATCGGCAGTTCGTTCACATAGCGCCCGCGGCCTTTGCCAAGATTTTGCTCATAGTGAAAATTGATGGCTGAATACCAGGCCGGATTCACAATCCTCAAGGGCCCGACCGGATCGAATCGGTCGTAAACCGCGCCGAGGCCCACTTCCCATTCACCACCGATGCGCGTGCGGCTTTTCAGATAAATATCGTTGATGTTTTCGGGGTTAAAAACAAAGTCGCGTCGCTGTGTCGTGAATATTCCACCAAAGCTCTGCAGCGCGTCGGTAAGTTGGCGATCGTCTTGTCCGCCTTGCAGTCCTAGGCCATAACGAGGATCGAACACCGAGTCGGTGATCGTGATATTCTGTGCCGCTGCGCGGGGATCGAATCGCAGCACGCGAATTTCTGGGTTTTGTGCAAGCGCCACCGAAAGCGCATCGCGAAGCGTGAGTGGCACTTCGGGTATCGCCGCCGAGAGCGGAGGTGGACAATCGAACATGGAGTGGGGATTGCAATACTGAGCCAACTCGGTTTCGTAGTCGCTTGCACGTTGCACCGTCAGCGGTATTTCCGGTGGCTGAGCATTCGTTGCCAACGGATCGACAGTGGGGTCGTTCGAAGGGCCACTCGTCGGGCCACTCGATACTGGCGAGGTCCAAGGCATGCTCGGCGGCGCATCGGACTTTAGTGCCACGCGATAGTCGGGTGGCTGCAAAGAACTGGGTTGGCTAACGCCCGTCGGCGGGACGGGGGGCTGTGCATGGCTGACCACTGCCATCGACAACGACGCGATCGCGGCGCAACTGAAACCAGCGTGCTTGCAAGCCCGAGCGGCAAATAATTGGAACGGCAGCATCTTGAACAACATAGAGCACCAGCCTAGTAGCGGTTCAACGCGACGCACCGCGCAGAGCGACACGATCTCTCTTTCGCACCAATCGGCAAAAGAGGCTCGCCAACTGGCAGCCAACCCGCCAAGAATTGCGGCAATCGCCCAGCTCAGCTCGCCAACGGGTGCGCAGTCGTTAAACTTTGACGGAAGCCACTACCTAATTCCGAAGGTCAACTGACGTGACGAAGTTTGCGCAACCGTCAAAGTCTCTCGTTCGGCCTTGCCAAACGACTGACGATGAGGTCCGCTAGCATGGCCGCGTGGGGAGCGCGCAGTAGCGTAGCGTGCTCGCCCGGCACATCATGCGTAAAAATGGCTCCCCGAACGTAGTCGCCCCAGCCGTAGTCGTCGCGATAGCGGAAGTCGCGTTGGGTCGGATCGCTCGTCGCGCGAAACAGGTCGATGTCACCTGCGAACTGTGGACGACCTGCGACCCACTCAGCAATCGATACTTCAAAACTGTGATGCAGCTTCTGTTGTAGTTGCTCGCAGCCAGCGCTGCACTTCGGGCGGTTGCCCGCTCCGCTCGAAGCCTTTGTGCGCCACAATCGAGCCATCTTTTCGGCGCGACGCAATAGCCAAGGACGTAGCCTTCGCCGGCGTCCGCCCGGCAGCACGGCATCGAGCACAGCGACCAAGCCAACGTCGACCGATTGCGACCGAAGTTGCCTCGCGATTTCGACGGCTAACACGCCGCCGAACGAGAGACCCATTAAGTGAATGGGTGTCGCCGATCTCTGCTCAACGATCAATGCGACATATTTGGCCGCCAACTGCTCGACGGTGGGAAACCTACTCGAACTGCCTCCTTGAGCAAGCTCGCTCAGCGCCTCGGTTTCAAGCGGCACAAGCGCGGCCATCACGTTACATTGACCAGCGAGGAGTTCAGCTAGCGCCTGATAAAGCTCGACCCCCATGATCGCAAAAAGTGTTGGGTTGTCGCTTGGATTCGTGAGCGGAACGATCATTCCGCAACGTGGCGACTCCGGCGAAGTGAGCCGCTCCGCTAGTCGCTCGGCCAGTCGCTCGATGGTGCGGCAATCAAACAATTCGGCGACACCTAGCGAGGTCTGTGCGAGGCGATTGAGCTCGCCGATTGAAGCGAGGGCCGTGAGCGAGTCGCCGCCAATGGCAAAAAAGTCTTCGCCTCGTCCGATTGTGTTGAGCCCCAGAGTACGCTGCCAAACGCTGGCGACCATCGCTTCGGCATCGCTACGCGGCCGATCGACGGCGTGAGTCGCTTCGTGAGTGCTGCCGCCAAGCGCCGCCTGCAATCGAAGGCGGTCGACTTTACCGTTCGAGTTCAATGGCAATGCCGTGACGCAACGATAGTCGTGGGGCAGCATGTAGTGAGGCAGTCGCTTGCTCAGAAACTCGCGAAGCACCTTTCGATCGGTATCGTTGTCCGCAGCATAAAACGCGACGAGTCGCGGTTGTTCGTCATCGGTCGCAACGACTGCCGCCGCGCGAACACCGGGCACGGCGCAAAGCTGCGACTCGATGTCGCCAAGTTCGACGCGAAACCCGCGAAGCTTGATTTGCGAATCGACGCGACCGACGAAATCGACTTCACCGTCAAGTGTCCAACTTGCGAGGTCACCCGTCCGATAGAGTCGCGACTCATCGATGCCGAATAGCTTCGGTAAGTGCGAGGGGGTTGCAGCAAACTGTTCGTCTGTCAATTCAGGCTGCTCGAAGTAACCGCGTGCGAGGCCAAGGCCACCGATAAAGACTTCACCGATTTTTCCGGGCGGGACCGGCTGGCCCAGCTTGCCGAGAATCCAGACGCTATTGTTTGGCCAGGGCCGGCCAATCGTTACTCGCAGGTTGGCCAGCGACAATCGTTTACCGGTCGACCAAATGGTCGTCTCGGTCGGCCCATACACGTTCCACAAGTCGACACCCGCTTCCAGCAGCTTCCGCGCGACCGGCTTGGGCAAAACTTCGCCGCCGCTCACCCCGGTCAGTGGCCGCGTGAGGGGCGTCAGGTCAAATTGTGCCGCCAGTTGACGCCACCGCGAGGGGACCGTCATTAGCGTGTCGATTCGCTGGACCTCGATCACCTCAGCGAGCCGCGCGGGGTCGAGCAGAGTTTCGTCGTCGGCGACGACGACTGTGCCCCCTTTGACGAGGGGCATCAACAGTTCCATGATCGAAATGTCAAAGCCGATGGTCGTAACCGCCAGCAGCCGTTGGCCGGATGTTACGCCAATCGCGTCGGCAGTGGCGGGTACGATGTTGGCCGTTCCGCGATGTGTGATTTCAACACCCTTGGGTCGGCCAGTCGAACCCGAAGTGAAGATAATGTAGGCGATGCCGTCGAGTGCGGGTTTGTCGAGCACCATCGTCGAAAGTGAAGGTCCCTCGATCTTGTCAACGAGAACGACTTCGCGACAGTCGATTGCTGCGGTAATCGAAGCCATTCGAGCCGCGAGCGACGCTTCCGAGCAGAGTCGTGTCGGCTTCGCCGCCGCGATGATTTCCAACAGTCGGAGATCGGGCAATCGCGGATCGATCGGCACAATCGCCGCGCCCGAAAGTAGAATACCTAGCGTCGCTGGCACCAAATGCGCGGTTCGCTCGATCGACAGTACGACGCGATCACCGGGACCAACGCCTGCCGATTGTAGCAAGGCAGCGAGACGCATTGCCCGCTCCCAAGTTTCTCGATACGACCACGTCTGCTCGGCATCGCAAACAGCAGCCGCGAAGGGTGTGCGAATCACTTGTTGGGCAACCCACTCAGTCAGTGGCACGAGTAAACTGGCATCAGTTGGCGTTGGATTGAAGCTCACTTGTTGGACCAGCGCTGCGGTGAGCTTGGACACGCCTTGCTTCGTTGAGACGTCGAGATATTTGCCGCCGCGTGGTTTCACCTGTGTTACGCTCCGCCGAAAAGGGAAAGTCGATAAGGCATTGTCGATGAGGACTCGTTAGTCCTTGAGTATGTTTGCTCGAATGAACGTGGCAAAAGAAAATGCCTGTCGAGCCAGTCCACTGCGTGCCGATTCTGCCGATTGTCTGGCCTACGTTAGCGGAATCGAGTTTGCATTGGCTGGTCCAATTTGGCAGAATGCAGCTATCCCACCTGCCACACAGCCAGCCTGCCGCTGGTTGACAATCCCCGCCTTTCAACCCAAGTGCGTGTCGCGATGACTTGGTCGCGCTGTTTTTCCTACGGGCTACTCGTGGCCGTAGTATCGCTGGCGACGGCGGACGTCAGCGCGCGCGATGGGCAGACTGTCTTTGCGGAGTCTTGCGCAACTTGTCATGGCGAGGCGGGGGGCGGCACCGATGCTTTTCCCCAGCCACTTGCGGGCGATCTTTCCGTGAGTCAACTCGCCGCGCTAGTGCAAGAGACAATGCCCGAAGACGATCCAGGCAGCTTGTCGAACGACGAAGCCCGCGCGGTGGTGGAGTTCGCGTTCCATGGTTTTTATTCGCCCGTCGCAAAGGCCCGCAGCCAGCCACCGCGGATCGAGCTGTCACGGCTTACTGTCCGCCAGCATCGCCAATCGCTTGCCGATCTCGTCGCCAGTTTTGTTGGCACGCCGAACATCGGAGACGAGCGCGGGATGAAGGGAGAATATTTCCCGAGCCGCCACTTTAAGGATCGCGTTTTCGAACGTGTCGACGCCAACATTGATTTTGATATTGGTTCCGAGTCACCCGTTGCGCAGATGAAGGATGCGGACCAGTTTTCGATTCGCTGGCAAGGTTCGTTGCTCGTTAGCGAAACAGGTTGGCACGAATTTGTGGTCCGTACATCACAAGCGACGCGGCTGTTTGTCAACGACAACGAGCACGCAATCGTCGATGCCTGGGTGAAATCGGGCGATGAGCACGAGCATGTGGGCCGCGCCTATCTCCTTGCTGGTCGTACCTATCCGATCCGGCTCGAATTCTCTCGCAACAATCAAGGTGTCTCCGATGAAAAGGTCCACAGCCAACACGAGCAACTCGAAAAAGCAAGCATCAACCTGCTTTGGAAACCGCCGCGGGGAAAACTAGAGACGATCCCCAGTCGCGCAATCGCCCCCGATTGGTCGCCCGAGGTCTTTGTCTGCACGACCCCCTTTCCGCCCGACGATCGAAGCTACGGATGGGAACGGGGCACTAGCATCTCACCCGCCTGGGACGAAGCCACGACGACGGCCGCCATCGAAGCGGCGGAGTACGTCGCCACACATATCGACGAACTCGCCAAGACCACATTGAGCGACGAACAACGTCCCGCGAAGATCAAAGATTTCTGTGCAGCATTCGTTGAGTCTGCTTTCCGCACACCACTTGACGAAGCCATTCGAGAGCAATACGTCGATCGGCACTTCGCCGCTGCCGAGCAAGAGAGCGTTGCTTTGCGTCGCGTTGTGCTGCTGGCTCTCAAATCGCCGCGGTTCTTGTTTCGCGAAATCGACGCCAGCGGCGGTGATCGGAATACGGCCGCGCGGTTGGCTTACATCGTGTCCGACTCGTTCCCTCCCGATTGGCTCAGCCGCCAAGCCGACGAAGGCAAACTTACCGACGAATCGAATCGCCGCCTTGCTGCCCAGCGAATGCTCGAAAGCCGCGTCGCTCGGCAAAAGCAGCGCGAATTTCTCCGGACTTGGTTGCAAATCGACGGCGTGGTCGAGATGCAAAAAGACGTCGAGCAATTCCCAGGTTTCGACGAAACGATGGTCAGCGACTTGCGGACTTCGCTGGAATTATTTCTCGATGAACTGTTGAGCAGCGAAACGGCCGATTATCGCGAGCTGTTCTTGGCTCAAGAAATCTACGCCAACGACCGGATCGTCAACTATTACGGTGGCGAAACGAGCGACCCTCGATTCTTGAAGTACCGACTCGACGATGGTCGCCGCGCCGGAATGCTGACGCACCCCTACATGATGGCGATGTTCGCCCATCACGACTCAACATCGCCCATCCATCGAGGCGTATTCCTTGCGCGTAGTGTCTTGGGCCAAACGCTCAAACCACCCCCCGATGCGGTCGCTCCCTTCGCGGCCGATTTGCACCCCGAATTGACCACGCGAGAGCGAGTGGCGATGCAGACCCGTCCGGCCGCGTGCATGACGTGCCACCATGTGATCAATCCCCTCGGCTTCGCGCTCGAGCGATTCGACGCCGTGGGGCGCTATCGAACGGTTGAACGCGAACGGCCGATCAACGATCGAGGTCGTTATCAGCCGCGCAACGGAGACGCCGTTGAGTTTTCGGGGGCGCGAGAACTAGCCGACTATCTCGCGGCTAGCTCACAGGTAAGCGAAGCGTTCGTCGAACAGATGTTTCACTTCATGGTTCAACAATCGATTGCCGCGTACGGTGTCGAAACCAAACCAAAGCTCCATCAAGCATTTATCAGCAGCGGCTACAATATCCGGCAACTCGCCATCGAAATCGCCGTTGCCGCGAGCCCTATCGGCCGCGAGCACGATGCCGAGTCGCTCGCCAACCAACCCTAATCACCTCGAACGCGCGCACACCATGTCAAAGCACAATTCACGCCGCGAGTTTCTCCGCCATTTGGGCCTGAGCGCAGCGGTGGCGCCGTTTGTCATGAACTCGAACAGTCTCGGCTTCGCAGCCACACCACAGCGCAAGCAAAGGCTCGTGATTATCTTTAGCCCCAACGGCGTTTTTCCCGATGAGTTTTGGCCCGACGAAGTGGGCAAAGACTTCAAACTCAAGGAAATCCTCAGACCGCTCGAGCCATTTAAGAACCGCACCCTCATCGTTCACGGTGTCGACGATCGGGTGCGGGGCGATGGCGATGGCCACATGCGAGGAATCGGTTGTTTGCTCACCGGCATCGAACTTTTTCCTGGAAATATCCAGGGTGGCAGCGACACGCCGGCCGGCTGGTCGAGCGGACTGTCGATCGACCAAGAGATCCGCAACTACTTGCAGAACGATCCCACGACACGAACGCGTTTCGGCTCGCTGGAGTTCGGCGTCATGGTCCCCGACCATGCCGATACGTGGACGCGAATGGTTTACGCCGGCCCGAACAAACCGGTCGCACCGATCGACGATCCATACCAAATGTTTCAGAAGCTGTATGGCGAGCTGAAGGATCGCGAGAACTTTGCGAGTGTGCTCGACGAACTGCAGGGCGACCTAGAAACGCTCCGACGAGCGATGAACGACGAAGACCGCAAGTTGCTCGACCAGCAAACGACGTTCGTCCGCGAGTTCGAACGGCAAGTCGCGGACGACTCGGCCGCAGAGCAACACGTCGAGCCGAAACTCGAACCGAATATCGAGCGTCAAAACGACAACATGCCAAAACTTACCGCCATGCAGATCGAACTGCTCGTGCATGGCTTCTTAAATGACTTCGCTCGGGTTGCCACGTTCCAAATTACCAATTCGGTCGGCCAGCCACGGATGACATGGCTCGGCATCGACGAAGGACACCACGGCATTTCGCACGAGCCCGACACCAATACCGAGGCGGTCGCCAAGCTCGTAAAAATCAATCGATGGTACTGCGAACAAGTCGCTCTACTCGCTCGCCGACTCGACGAAACTCCCGAGCCGGGTGGCGATGGAACCATGCTCGACCACACGATGGTTCTGTGGACCAACGAGCTCGGCAAAGGCAACTCGCATACGCACGACAACACTCCTTTCGTGATGGTGGGTGCCGGCCTCGGCTTCGAGATGGGACGCTCGCTCAAGCTCGGTGGAGTGCCTCACAATCGGCTGCTGATGGCCCTTGCCCATGGCTTCGGCCATCGCATCGACTCATTCGGCAACCGCGATTTCTGTGGCGATGGTCCGCTGTTGCTTTGATTGCCATCAGTGACCGCGCGGCGGGGCTATTTACCTGAATGCAATATTCCGTAAACTGCGGACCGGTCTATCGACACACTCCGCTCATGGAAATCACACAAATGCCAGCCTTCGCCGACATAACATCGATCGCCTACGAGGGCCCCGACAGCCGCAATCCGCTCGCGTTTCGCTATTACAATGCCGATGAAATGGTCGAAGGCAAGTCGATGCGCGACCACCTCAGGTTCAGCGTCGTTTATTGGCACACGTTCCGGGGCACCGGTAGCGACCCGTTTGGCCCCGGCACAATGCAGCGCCCCTGGGACGATGGGAGCGAATCGGTCGAGAACGCACAAAATCGGGCTCGTGTCGCCTTTGAGTTTTTCGAGAAACTCGGCGCTCCGTATTATGCTTTCCACGACCGCGACGTCGCGCCCGAAGGAAAGACGCTCGCCGAGTCACACAAGAATCTCGACGACGTCTCGAAAGTGCTCGCTGAAGAGCAGCAGCGAACCGGCGTGAAACTGTTGTGGGGGACGGCCAACTTGTTCTCGAATCCCCGCTACATGCACGGCGCCGCGACCAGCCCCAACGCGGAGGTGTTTGCCTACGCCGCCGCACAGGTAAAAAAGGCGCTCGAGGTGACTCACGAACTCGGTGGCGAAGGCTACACGTTTTGGGGAGGTCGCGAAGGCTACCAGTGCCTTTGGAACACTGACATGCAGCGCGAGCAAGCTCACCTGGCGAGATTCTTGCATCTAGCGATCGACTATGCCAAGGAAATTGGTTTCAAGGGACAGTTCTATATCGAGCCGAAGCCCAAGGAACCGACCAAGCATCAATACGACAGCGACGCCGCCGCGTGTCTGAACTTCTTGCGCGAGCACGATCTCAAGGATCATTTTAAGCTCAACCTCGAAACCAACCACGCGACGCTCGCCGGGCACACGATGCACCACGAGCTTGAAGTCGCCGGCGCAGCCGACGCGCTTGGCTCGATCGACGCCAACACGGGCGACATGCTGCTCGGCTGGGACACCGACCAGTTTCCGACAGACATCTACATGACGACGCAGTGCATGTATTCGATTCTCAAATGGGGTGGCCTCACCACCGGTGGTGTGAACTTCGACGCCAAAGTCCGCCGCGAGAGCTTCGAGCCGATCGACCTGTTCTACGCCCACATCGGCGGCATGGACGCCTTCGCACGCGGACTGAAGATCGCCGCCGCGATGCGCGCCGATGGCAAACTCGAAGAAATGCTCAGCGATCGCTACGCCAATTGGAACAGCCCGCTCGGCAAAGAAATCGACGCCGGCAAACATTCGCTGGCGACGCTCGAAAAGGTCATGCTGGACAAGGGCGAAGCGGCCGCCAATGCGAGTGGTCGGCAGGAGTTGATTGAGAATGTGGTGAATTGGTATTTGTAGCGATTGTTTGCGTGCGATTTAGGTTCACCGCGATGTTGACTGAACTGATTATTCGTTGACTACTTACGCCGATCACCGAGTTTCAAACGATGCGTTCCATCCATCGCGACAAGCTAGCCATCGCCGGTTTATTCTTCCAGTTCATTTGCTGTGGGCTCGCACTTGCTGAAACGTACGAGCTGGCGCGGGTGCTGGAGGTAGCTGGCCGGCAAGGTGTTGCTACCGACGGCGAGCGCTATTTTGTGAGCGGTAGCAACGCGCTTTACATTTACAGCAAAGAAGGCAAGTTGCTGAAATCGAACGAGCTTCCTTTCGCCGCGCTCGAGAAACCGGCCAATCACTTTGGAGATATCAGCGAACATAAGGGTGAGCTCTATGCCGGAATTGAATGGTTCGAGAATGGACGTGGCAAAGACATTCAGATAGCCGTGTATGACGCAAACACATTGAATTTCAAGCGGTCGTTTCCCTGGAATCCCGACTCAGGACAGGTCGAGGTCAGCGCCCTGGCGGTCGATGCCCCTCATGGGTTTGTTTGGATGACTGACTGGGTGAATGGTCGGTACATCTATCGGTACAAGCTCGCGACCGGCGAATATGAAGGCAAGGTGCATTTGCGCCCCGTGCCGCAGTGGCAACAAGGCATCGCCTGCTACAACGGTTCGCTGTACATCACCGCCGATGATGGGGATGCCGACGACAAGGAGGCAGACAACCTTTGGAAGGTGACGGCGAATCCGCAAGGGACTGCGTCGTACGTGCAGCACGAATTCACCTTCGATCAATTGCGTGACCTCGGCGAGATCGAGGGAATCGACTTCGACGAAACCGCCGGAGAGATGCTTGTTCTCTCAAACCGCGGCAAGCGGATCGAATTGGGTACGCCTCGGGGTTTTTATCCGGGCTATGATCGGGAAATCAGCGAGGTTTATGTGTACCGTGTACCGAATCGATCGCCTGAGACGACCGAGCAAAACGAGTGAGGGGTAATCAATCGCTCGTTGCCTTGCTTGTGTGTCGGCGACTAAACTGCGAACCGATGTTTCGATGACACCCGACAGTTTGAGCCAACTACCGCAATCGAAGTCGGGAAGTGATTGACCATTTAATCCTCAATCAGGTAACGTCGCTGGTAACTGGTGGGCAACGGAGCCTCAAACTCGACCCGCTCGCGACTCGTCGGATGATCAAACGCCAACTTCCAGGCATGCAGGCACATGGGGGGATCGTCAATGCCGAGCGATTGCGTCGTGGTAATTTTGCCGTCGGCGACATAAGTGGGGTCGCCAACGATGGGGTGCCCGAGCGACCATAGGTGCAGGCGAATTTGATTGGTGCGGCCGGTGAGGGGTTGGGCTTCGACCAGCGAAGTTCCCTGGTCGTTTCGTGCTACTACGCGAAACAGAGTTTCTGCCGCCAGCCCCGTGGGGTCGAGCAGTCGCACACCGGCCTCGCCTGGCGAGTCGGCAATTGACTCTCGGCAAACGAACGTATCGTCCGCCGGGTGACCCTGCACGCGGGCCAAATAAACCTTGGTGACTTCGCCCCGCTCGAATTGCGTTTGCACTTGCTCGGCGAAGCGGCGCGTGCGGGTGAATATCACAAGCCCCGTCGTGTTCGCGTCGAGCCGATGAGCGGGCCTCAGCCGCTGGGGCAGGTAAATCGGTTCCAGCAATTTCGCGAGCGTATTCTTGTTGAATCGGCCGCAGGCGTGGATCGGTAGCGGGGCTGGTTTGTTGACGACGACGAGTGCCGCGTCTTCGTAGATGATGGTGATGTCGGCGTTTACATCGGGTTCGATGGTTTCGGGCACAACGTGTTCATAGCACTCGCCGGCGGCAACGTGGCGGCTTTCGCGTGCCGACTGGCCAGCGATTTCAATACGCCCCGCTTCGACAAGTTCGGTCCATTGCTCGACCGACAGCGAGGGCACCGCCACGTGCAGGAACTCAACCAGGGGGAGACCTTCGAGCCGCGCGGGGACGTAAATCGGTCGACGGTTATCGTATGGCACACATCCCGGCAGCGGTGTGCAAAGCTCTCGCAGCCGCGCTTGCCGAGTGGCGATCGTTGCCGCCATTTCGTCATCGTTGCTGCGATAACATTGAGGACACGACTCACCCACGACATACAGTGGCGACTGCTGATCGTCGGCGTCGAGAACAGCCTGACAGGCAAAGCACTGCGCGGCCCCCGTCTCGCGGAGCGCGGCATCGACGGCGACGCGCTGATCGAAGACAAAACAGTCGCCCTGATAATGCCGATTGCCAACCGTTTCGAAATACTTGAGAATCCCGCCATCGAGCTGAAAGACATTCTTGAAACCGATCTGCCGCAGATAGGGTGCCGCTTTTTCGCAGCGGATACCTCCGGTGCAAAAAGTCACCATTGGCCGCTCGCGCCACTCGTCGGGAAAGTTGCGGGTGGCATCGGGGAACTCGGTAAAACTCGCGATTCCCGGCGAAACAGCCCCGGTGAACGTACCAACTTCGATCTCAAATTCGTTGCGCGTGTCGAGCAGAGTTAGGTCGCGTCCTTCGTCGAGCCATCGGCAAAGCTGCTGGGGGGTAATCTTGTCTCCTACCGGTTCGCCGGCGGGAACTGCGGGACCGAAGGCGATAATCTCGCGTTTGATTCTCACCAGCATCCGGCTGAAAGGTTGGTAACTCGTGAAACTTTCCTTGACATCGAGCGAACCAATTCGCTCGTCGTCTTGCAGGTGGGCGAGCAACGCATCGACACCCTCGCGAGTGCCAGCAACGAACAAATTGATTCCCTCTTCGGCTAGCAGTATCGTCCCCCGCAGACCCAATTGCTGGCAGATTTCGCGCAGCTCGCTCCGCCGATGGCCCAGTTGTTTAAGGCGGGCGAACTTGTAACTGGCGATGTTAACAATCTTCATATTGGTAATTATGGCGAGCTTCGAGGCGAGCGAAAATTGCCGCCGGGGCCGTTTTCGTGACTGCTAGACAAAATCTTGCCCAGTTTCTCACGTTTCGCCCCTTGGCAAGCCGATTTTTCCGGACATACTACTCGCGCATAGTTTTCCGGAACCTCGACGTCAGTTGGGCCGGCCGAGTTTCTCCCCACGCCTCATTTCGCGAGTCCTCACCGAATAAATGTCTGGTTTGGCGGCACTGTTGGCGACCACCGGCCTGCTTGTCGGTGGCGGGTATTTCGAGCTTGCGAATCATCGTCGGCGGCTCGAAAAGATACCCTACCGAGTTCACGTGAATGGAACTCGCGGTAAAAGCAGCGTCGCCCGACTGATCGCCGCCGGGATGCGCGAGGCGGGTCGGCGGACGTTTTGCAAAACGACCGGCACCCTGCCCCGCGCGATTCTGCCCGACGGATCGGAGTTCCCCGTCTTCCGCCCCGCTAAGGCGAACGTCATCGAACAACTGCGAATCGTGCAGGCGGCCGTCGAGTCGAACTGCGAAGTGCTGGTGATGGAGTGCATGGCACTCGTGCCTTACCTGCAATGGCTCTGTGAAGACAAAATGGTAAGGGCCACGCATGGCGTTATTACCAACGCTCGCCCCGACCACCTCGACGTGATGGGACCAGGCGAAAAAGATGTCGCGATGGCGCTCGCTGGCATGACCCCCCAGGGGGCCAAACTGTTCACCGCCGAGCAAGATCACCTCGATACTTTCCAAATGGCCTGCGACGACCGCAAAAGCGAGTTGATTGCGATCACTCCGCAAGACGTTGCCGAAATCACCCCCCTCGATCTCTCGGGTTTTCCCTACGTCGAACATGCTGAGAATGTGGCACTCGCGCTTCGTGTCTGTGGCGATCTGGGTGTCGAACGGCATATTGCGCTTCGCGGTATGTGGAAAGGTAAGCCTGACCCGGGTGCGATGACGGCTCACGAGTTGAACTTCTTCGGTCGCGAAATTAACTTCGTCAATGGTTTCGCCGCCAATGACCCAGAGTCGACCGAACGGATTTGGAAAATGGCGCTCGAGCGGTATCCTGACGTCGAACAGCGAATTGCCGTGTTCAATTGTCGGATGGATCGCCCCGACCGGTCGCAACAACTCGGCAGCATCATCGCCGAGTGGCCACGCGCCGATTCGTACTTGCTCATCGGTAGTGGAACGTATATTTTCGCTCGCGCGGCCACCCAGGCGGGCATCGATCCGATGAAGATCGAAATGGCCGAGGGACGCTCGGCAGAAGATATTTTTGAAATCATCGTCGAAATGTCGGGGCGGCGGTCGCTCGTGATGGGCATGGCGAACATTGGTGGAATTGGTCTCGACGTGGTTCGCTTTTTCGCAAACCGCAGCACGGTGAGGTATTTCAAGTGATACAAGTTGCGACAGTTGCCATCGGTATCGGGCTCGCCATCAGCCTGCTCTTCAGCGAGGTGTTTGGCCTCGCGGCAGGGGGCATGGTCGTCCCCGGTTATTTTGCCTTGTTTCTCAATAAGCCCGTCGCCATCATCATGACGGTCGTCGCCTCGCTCGCGACTTATTTTATTGTTCACTTGCTTTCGACATTCATTATTATCTACGGCAAACGTCGCACGGTTTTGATGATTCTCGTTGGTTTTTTGGTGCGGACGCTCATCGACCGACTGCCCTACCTGCTGGCCGGTGTGCCGATGCAATTTGCCGATACTTTTAGCTTCGAGTTCTTCGGCGGCGAGATCGATGCGACCGTCATCGGCTATGTCATTCCTGGGCTCGTCGCCATTTGGATGGACCGCCAAGGGGCCATCGAAACGCTGGCAGCGCTGCTCACTGCTTCGGTCGTGGTGCGGCTGATTCTCATACTTATCTATGGCAACGAACTGGTACAACTGACGCAATGAAACGTGTTTATTGGCGACCTCGCGCAGTTTCTCGCACGGCACTGGTGCTCATCGGCATCGTGTCGCTTGTTGGCTTACTGCTTGTCGAGTTCTGGAAAGTTAACGCCGACCGGCCTTACGCTGAAGAGAAACTCGCCGCGTCGAAGTTGGCCAACCGCGCAATGCGTTACGTCAAAGGGACGCGGCAGCAGATCGGTCCGCCGATCGATAACTCCACCGACCCCACCGAAAGCGGCATCGTCGGACTCCCCATGTCGAGTGTGACGAGTGTCTCGGGCGTGCTATCGGCCAAACGAACTTCGATCAATCCCAACTTCGCGGCCGTCATCGTCGACATGCTCAAACAAGCCGGCGTAGGAAAAGGCGATACGGTCGCTGTCGGCGTTTCGGGTTCGTTTCCGGCGCTCAATATCTGTACATTCGCGGCTTGCGAAACGCTCGACGTCAAATACATTTCGATCGCCAGCGCGTCGGCTTCGCAATGGGGGGCCAACGTCCCCGACCTGTTGTGGATCGACATGGAGCGAACTCTCGCGGAAGAGGGCATCTTCACCAACCGATCGGTTGCCGCCTCGTTGGGTGGTGAAGAAGACCGGGGGCTTGGGCTCAGCGAAGAAGGGCTCGCCGCAGTGATGGCCGGCATCGAACGCAATGGTCTTAAATTTCTGGATCCACCTACGTTTGAAGACAATGTCGCCAAACGGCTCGAAATCTACCGCCAAGGTGCTCAGGGACAACCGATCAAATGTTACATCAACATTGGCGGCGGCGCCGTTTCGGTGGGGCGAAAAGCAGGTAAGCACACGCTCAGGCCGGGACTTAACCAACGGCCGACACTGCGACTCGGCGAAATCGATGGCGTCATGCAAGTTTACCTCACGCAAGGGGTGCCGGTGATTCACCTCGTTCAAGTCGTCGACCTTGCCGAGCGGTACGGGCTGCCCATCGAACCTCTCAGTTTTCCCGAAGTGGGCGAAGCCAACGTGTTCAAGGGAATCGACTACAACAAGTTTCTGGTCTCGGCCGTGCTCGCGATTATTCTCGGCTGCCTGTACGGATTTATTCGTTCGGATATCGGTTTCCGATTGCTCAGCGGGCCGAAATCGAAGACCAAAGACGGCCGGCCCGAACCGATGGTCTGATTTCTGGTCGATTAAGGCGATTCGTGTTCGGTGCGAGATCCGATTCTGGTGCAACGTCCTTTGTCGCACCCAACTCGAAAAGATTAGTTTGACTTAGGATGCCGCCTTCGGTCTTATGGACGACGATGCCAGCTACATCTGCGATTCGTGCGGCGAAGAGATCGTGATTCCGATCGACTGGTCGCTCGGACGCGATCAGGAGTACGTCGAAGACTGCCCCGTCTGCTGTGTGCCGAATGTGATCTCGATCGAAATCGACGACGATGGTTACGTCCGCGCTTCCGCCACGCGCGAGTATTGAGTCAGTGTGGCGACCGTCGCCAGACGATGGATTGGTGTACAATCGAGGATTGTCGCCTTCACGCTCTCCGCGAGCGTGGCTCCAATTCCTCTCGTCAATTCTTCTCGTTAATTTCTCATGTGCAAAACCATTCAACAGGCGGCTGGCAATAGGTTTCAGCTCGATAAAATCGATCCCCGCGAGGTTGATGGCGACTGGGACAAAGAATCGGCCCGCGAACGGATCGAGCAAAACACCGAGCGGACGCGCGACCTCGCCTACCGCCTCTATGCCGAGAACAAGCGCAGTGTGCTGCTCGTGCTGCAAGGCATGGACACGGCTGGCAAAGACGGCACTATCCGCACGGTGCTCACCGGTGTGAGTCCACAAAGCTGCCAGATCGTCCCATTCAAGCAGCCCAGTTCCGACGAACTCGATCACGATTTCTTGTGGCGCATTCATAACGCGGTCCCACGTCGTGGCAACATCGGTATCTTCAACCGATCTCACTACGAAGATGTCCTCGTCGTAAGGGTTCACAATCTGGTTCCCGAACAAGAGTGGAGGTCGCGCTACGATCGTATCAACGAGTTCGAAGAACTGCTCCACGACGGTGGGGTAAAAATCGTCAAATGTTTCTTGCATATTAGTAAAGACGAACAACGCGAACGCCTGCAATCGCGACTCGATGACCCGGACAAACGTTGGAAGTTCAGCGCAGGCGACCTCGCCGAGCGAAAGCGGTGGCCCGACTATCAAGCGGCTTACGAAGACGCCCTCACCAAATGCAACACCAAGCTCGCTCCTTGGCACTTGATTCCATCGGATCGTAAGTGGTATCGCAATCTCGTCGTCAGCGAGTTGCTGCGCGACACGCTCGAGGAGCTAGATCCGCAGTTCCCGCCGTCGGAGCCGGGACTCGATGGGCTTGTGGTCGAGTGATTAGCGACATTGTCGGGTCCCATTCTAGCGGAATGCCGAATGCTCGAATTGTCGCTTTTTGACATTTTGTTGAAAACACGATTTCATGCGACTTTATTCAGGTGATGTATCGCCCCGCAGTTGGAGATATCTGCTTGTTTTGCAGTGGATCTCGCAGCACAGCGCGGCTTCGTCCGTTCGATTTTGTCGCTTTTGACTTTCGAAAAGCGACTTTTTGCACTCGCATGACGACAAGCACGCCAGCGAAAATTTGTGAGGTTTAGCGAAGTGTGCCAACGAAGGATTCACTCGCGGGCGTGTTGCGTCTGTCTTTTTCAGGCACTCTGTCTTGTCGCATTCTCCCTTTCTAGCATATCGCGTTCGAGATTTCGACAACGATTATTGGCCAATCTCTTGGTCGAGTCGCCGACGACGTACCGATGGGTTTGCAATGGGCGGCCCCTTTCGCACACCCCTTTCGCACACCGCCGCCTTCTTGCACCGGAGTGCCAACCAAACGCTCAACCCGGCGCTGTTCCGCTAACAGCAGACGCTGCATCTGATGCGACTTTAGCAGATGACAAATTGGGTCTGTTGTGGCTTAAACCGGGCGATCGTCTTTATTCCGATGTTTCGCCGATCATCTGCGGACCGATTGCTCGGAAGAGCTCTACCCAAGAAAGCCAGATCGCGTTTTGGATTGTGGCCTCACCAGTCGCTCTTAATTCAGTAAGTTCCACGGGAGATTCATCGGGCCAATGTCCCATCCAGCCGTGAGCGAATTCGCGGCTCTCGAGCAGAAACTCTCGCTGGTCGTCGACGCCACAGCGCAAGGGAAAGGTTTCGCCGATGACGATCGGCTTACCCCAGTCGAACTTTTGAAGGAGCTCGATCTCATCATCAACGCGGCCCGTCTTGGGATACAGATGGGGCGAAACAAAATCGAGTTGATCAACCGCTGCGGCGTAAGCGCCAGGAAACGGGAGCATTCCCAACGTGATCAAGTGCTTTTGGTCATGTTTGCGAATCGCAGCGACCATACGTTTTGTCCACTCGCGGAACACATCGTCACCCGTGCGATTGCCCGGCTCGAGGCTGAGCCGCTGACAGAACTCGACATCGCCCATCCTACCCGTATACCACCCATCGGTCTGATTACCGAATGCTGTGGGCTCGTTTATCAGGTCATAGGCGAAGACGGCGGGGCTCGCGACACAAGCTTGGGCGATGGTTTCCCAGAAAAATGCCTGCGTCTTCCAGCGATCCGCCTCATCCATCGAATCATACCAAGCCAGTCGATTCTCAATCTTGTAACAAGCAAGGCCCGTTATCTTGAGACGAATCCCGGCCTGCTCGGCGATCTTGAGGAGCTTTTTGAGTTGGTCGATCGCTGCTGGATTGGCTTTGTTTGGCGCGGCAAGGATAAGTGGCAGCTCGGGGTGAATGCGAGCAACGGTAGTCCCGGCTGCCTTCATTTCGGCGAAGTCCCGTACGACACGCTCGGGATCCTTGGCGAGACGTTCGAGGATGTCGACCGAGGCGTAGTTGTGGCCCCAAGGCACAAAGCGGCCGCCAGACGGAAACAGGATGAATCCCTGATTGTCAGGGGCAAGTTTTACCGTCTCCAAGCCTTCTGCGGACGCTTCGCCCGCGAGCAACAGCAAGACAAACAGCGTTGATGTTCTGACTAAGAGTTGGGTTGCTCGAGCAATCATTGTCGAAACTCCGCTGTGATTTTACCCGAATGTTGGTCGCGATTGGTATTCGCCAATTAAGTTCGTGGCCAGCGGTGCCGGCTAACGATGCGACTTAATGCTTCGGGATAAACCGGTTTGGAGTAAGGTATGAAAGAGTCCGACGAGAAACATCTCGCCAATGTCTCGGCGCTACCGAATCACCCGTACCCGTCTACTAGCCACGGTAACGTGGTGAGAGTCGCGCCGGCAAGAGGTACCGATAGGCCCGGCTATCGTGCTCCGAAATCACCCATTTCGTGAGCCGACTCTGAGCGAAAGTTCTGGGCTACCGCAGCCACTCGATGCACAAAACGCCAGTGCCCCCCCCCTTTCGTTTGAATGCCTTACAGGGCTGCCAAAGCTCTTCTGGCCGGCTGCCGACGCTACTCTTTTGGCGGATTTCTGCTATCTTCTAGTCTCCTTAATTGTCTTCGCCATTCGCAGCAGCGGTCATCATGAAACAAAAAATTCAACAAATCTTTAGCACACTTCGCGAGTTCATCGTTTCGCACGACTACCAAACGACACCGGTCTTAACGGTGTACGCCAACGTCGACTCGACCAACCCCGACAATCGTCGCGATCGCCCCGAATGGTTGATTGAACTGAAGAACGAAGCCAAGCGACTCGAAGAGAAGCATGGCGGCGAAGCACTGGAGTTGCACAAAAAGCGACACAAGTGGGCCGATGCCGAGGCCACGATTCTCGCTCACCTGACCGAGTCGAAGCCCCAGGGGCGGTCGATCGTTCTGTTCACCGACCTCGAAGATTATTTGACTGTTGACGTTCCGGTGACACTGCCGAACAAGCTTTATTTTGGTGTTCCTCAGGTCAGGCATCTGCTCTTTGCCCTCGACTGCTACAAGAAATACCTGGTGGTTTTGTTTTCCGAAGAAGTCGGCAAAGTGTTCGAGGTCTTCCTCACGTCCACAACCGCCGATACCGTCGTGAAGCTTGGCAAAGAAGGAGGCGTTTCGCTCAGGCCCGGAAGCCGCACATCTCGAACTCAGGCCTCCGACCGTCGTGACCTCGACTCCGAGCGTCGCGTTGTGGCCGAGGCTGCCGATCAAATCAATGCCTACTTTATGGGCGATACCGAGATCGAGCGAGTGGTGTTCGGCGGTAACCTCAAGTTGGCCCACGCGGTAAAAAATCAACTCCATCCGAGCGTGGCCGATTTTCTTGTTTCGATCGAGCCGATTGACATCAACAGCACCAACAACGAAGTCGCCGCCGCTGTCAAACGCATCGCCGATGAGCAAGAGCAAGAGCACGATCTCGCGCTCATCAACGACTTGGTGTCGCGACGCCACGTTTGTGGCACGGCCGTGCTCGAGCCGCAGGGTGTGCAACTCGCTCTGGAGAATGGCCAAGCGCAGAAACTGGTCATTGCCATGCCGATCGAGTCGGACAAGTTCGACCCGCTGCTGATCGAGGCGGTACTCAACAACGTAGAAATCGAGTTCGTCCACGCCGCGGCGGCAGAACAACTCAACGCTTTCGGCGGCGTGGCTGCAAAGCTGTATTACTCGGGCAAATAGCTGTACTACCCGCGCAAATTAGGGGCGCGAGGATGTTCACCTTCCAACCAGCTACCACGCTTCACTTCGCAATCGCAGCGACGATTTCGGCCCGGGCAAAGTGACCTGCTGAGCTTGCCGCGCGGTTGTTGTGCATTGCATGTGTCGACCGGTTGGATCAGGTGATGCGACGTAGCTATCGCGAAAAGGCACGTTTTGAATCGACCCACCAAAATCGGCTAGCAATCGCCCCAGACTGCCAGTTAGAATGCTAACACGACGCAAGCGGGGCTCGGCGGCCACAGCGCTTGCGGCTTGCTCAACGTCCTTGGTACACGTCGTTTCTTTGCGCGTGTTCCGCAGCTAGTTATCGAGAGTTCCATGCACAGCAATTCGACTCACCGATGCAGGGCGGAAAATTTATCGTCGGCATGGATGTGTCGGCAAAGTTTGGCATTTGTCGCCTATTTGCTGGTGGTGGCTTTGGCGACGCTTGCCGAGGCGAGCGCGCCGATTGTCGACGAAAATCTCGTCTTTGCCGAACAAGATGGCTTTGTGGCCGTCGAAGCCGAACATTTCTTTAGGCAGTCGCACAGCGACAAGCGAGCCTTTCATTTAACCACCACTGACATGACCCCCGATGTGGGTGCCGATGGCGACTCGGCTCACGTCGCCGGGGCTAGCGGTGGGGCGTATCTCGAAATCTTGCCAGACACGCGGAAGAGTAGCAAAGACAAACTCGTGAAGGGAGAGAATTTCTCCGACGAACCGGGCAAGCTCGCAGTGGTTTCATACCACGTTGTGTTTACAACGCCCGGTCGCTATTACGTGTGGGTTCGCGCCTATTCGTCTGGGAGCGAAGACAATGGACTCCACGTTGGACTCGATGGCGCATGGCCAGCTAGTGGCCAGCGGCTGCAGTGGTGTCGGGGAAAAAACTCGTGGTATTGGGAGAGCAAGCAACGGACCAAAGAAGTCCATTGTGGCGAGCCTCATAAAATCTATCTCGACATCAAAGATCCCGGCCCACACGTCGTGTCGTTCTCGATGCGTGAAGATGGTTTTGAATTCGACAAGTGGCTGATGACGACCAACCGCGAGTTTGCGCGGCCCGACGGCGTTGGACCACAAAGCCAAGCGGTCGGTGGCAAGCTTCCGAAGACGTTTCCCGTCGTCGCCGGGGGTAAAGAATTCCCGGCCCATTGGGGCGAACCACCGCAAATCCAAACGCGCGACTTGCGACCGCTCCCCGGGGGTTACGGGAACGGGAGTTCGACACTGGCTCGGTGGATTCAGGAAAACCTCGACCGAGACGTTCGCGAACAACCCCAGTTGGCGACGCGTGGGGCCGATGGCGATGGCTCGGTCACTGTCGACGGCGAAACCAAGCAGTGGCACAAGGTGACGGTCACCCTCGATGGACCTTTTGCAGACGAGAGCGACACCACGCCAAACCCGTTCACCGATTTGTGTTTCGAGACAACTTTCACTCATGCCGATGGAACCGAGTATGTCGTCCCCGGCTACTTCGCTGCCGATGGCGACGCGGCCAACACGTCGGCCGACGCCGGCACACAATGGCGTTGTCACTTCGCGCCTGACCGGCAGGGTGAGTGGACTTACATCACGAAATTTCGCAAAGGCAAACTTGCGGCCCTCGACTCGAATGCCAAGTGCGAGACGCTGAAGCCGTTCGATGGCAAGTCGGGCAAGTTCTCCGTCGCTGCCAGCGACAAGTCGGGGCGCGACTTGCGCGGCGAGGGGCGACTCGAGTATGTCGGCAAGCGGTACTTGCGGTTCGCGGGTTCCGGGCGGTACTTTCTTAAGATGGGAGCCGACTCGCCCGAAACGCTGCTCGGTTATACCGACTTCGATAACACAAGAGTGGGCAACGCGAAGAAGGCACCGCTGAAAACCTGGGCACCTCACGTACAGGACTGGAAGCCGGGCGATCCGATATGGCAAGTCGACAAAGACAGCAACGGCAAAGGCAAAGGACTCATCGGCGCGATTAACTACCTGTCGAGCAAAGGTTGTAACGCGTTTTCGTTCTTGACCTACAACGCCGGCGGCGATGGCGACAACGTCTGGCCGTTCGCCGAACGCGATGACAAGTTGCATTACGATTGCAGCAAACTCGACCAGTGGGGCATTGTCTTCGACCACGGCACCGCCAAGGGGATGTACCTGCATTTCAAGATGCAAGAAACGGAAAACGACGACGACAACCGGGGACAAAAAGCAGGCGGCAAGGGAACGGTACCGGAAAGCCTCGACGGCGGCGATCTTGGCGTCCAGCGGAAGCTCTATTGTCGCGAACTGGTCGCTCGATTCGGTCATAATCTCGCGCTTAACTGGAACTTGGGTGAAGAGAACACACAATCGACGGCGCAGCGTCAAGCGATGGCCGACTACATCGCCCAGTGCGATCCCTACGACCATCTGATCGTCGTTCATACCTTCCCCGGCCAGCAAGACAAAGTTTATCGTCCGCTCATGGGGGGCAAGTCGAAGCTGCGTGGGGCGTCGCTGCAGAATAGCGACATCAGCGATACGCACTCACACGTGGTCAAGTGGGTCGAAGCCTCGGCTGCGACTGGCACACCTTGGGTGATTGCCTTCGACGAATCGGGGAGCGCGGCGCATGGGCAGTGCCCCGACATTGGCTATGAAGGCTTTGACGGCCACGATAGTGCGGGCCAAATGACCTATACACCCGACACGATTCGCCACCAAACGTTGTGGGCGACGTTGCTGGGTGGCGGCGCGGGCTGCGAGTATTATTTTGGCTACAACTATGCGGAGAACGATCTCAACTGCGAAGATTGGCGAAGTCGCGACAAGAGTTGGGACGACGGGCGGATAGCAGTCAATTTCTTCGCGGACAACAAGATTCCCTATTGGCAGATGACTCCAAGCGACGCCTTGGTCGATAACGCGAAGCACAATAATAGCCGCTATTGCTTGGCGAAACCCAACGAATGTTACGTCGTCTATCTGCCCATTGGTGTTGAGACCAAGCTCGATCTTTCAGCGGCGACGGGACCATTCACGGTTGCGTGGTTCGATCCGCGTGGTGGCGGCGCGCTGCAAACTGGTTCGGTCACAAGCATCGAAGCGGGCGACGCCGTTTCGCTTGGGTCGTCGCCGAGCGATAGCGAGAAGGACTGGGTCGTCGTTGTGCGACGTTAGTTCGCTTTAGCGTGCCGTTCGCAAACTCATGTTGCGCTGCCGATACCCAGTTCTTGTGGATTTCGCGGTCTTTTAACAGTACGATTTACGAACAAACCCATCGACTAACGGGACAGCGACAAGACGTTGATCGAGGGAACGCCGATAAACGCAAATGCAGACCGATTTTCACAGACAGTCGTCTTTCTCGCATAGTTCGATTAGGCGAGCGGTCGATGAAAACGTACCGCAATACAAGCACGGCGCAAGCGAGTGAGCCTTGACCACTCGTGCTGGCGCCGCGTGCTGGTATTTTCTTATCGGCCGCCCCCCTTATGAATCACACCCAAAGCGGGCGCCGTTCTCGCTAAACATCGCATTTTCCATCAAGAACCGTTGGCGTTTTTCGGCGTTCCCTAGCATAGGCCATCTCGAAACATGGCACTGTCCCGTTAAGCCTCACCACGATCCAAGCAAGAAATGTCACTAGCACTTCGTCCTTCCTCCGACTGCCAATTTGCCTGCGTCTCGCTTGGCGAAGTGATGCTCCGGCTCGACCCGGGCGAAGGCCGTATTCGCACGGCGCGGAGTTTTCAAGCGTGGGAGGGTGGTGGCGAATACAATGTCGCTCGTGGACTAAAGCGTTGCTTTGGACTGCCGACCGCGATCGTCACGGCGTTTGCTGATAACGAAGTGGGGCGACTGCTCGAAGACTTGCTTTTTCAAGGAGGCGTCGACCAGCGATTCGTGCAGTGGCGAAAGTTCGACGGCATCGGCCGCACTGTTCGCAATGGGCTCAATTTCACTGAACGGGGTTTTGGAGTTCGCGCGGCTAAAGGGGTTTCCGACCGTGGCCACACGGCTGCCAGCGGGCTCAAACCGGGCGATATCGATTGGGCCCACATCTTTGGCGCGTGCGGCAGCCGGTGGTTTCACACCGGCGGCATCTTTGCGGCGCTCAGTGACTCCACCGCCGAACTGACCATCGAGGCTTGCCAGCAGGCCAAGCAGTATGGCGTCGTCGTCTCTTACGATCTCAACTACCGTCCCAGTCTGTGGCAAGCGATCGGCGGCATTGATCGCGCCCGTGAAGTGAACCGCGCGATCGCGTCGCATGTTGATGTCATGCTCGGCAACGAAGAAGATTTTACCGCTTGTCTTGGTCTCGAAGTCGCTGGCAACAGCGACGACTTAGCGAGTCTCGATCGCTCAAGCTACAAGCAGATGATCCAACAAGCGGTGGCGACTTACCCCAACTTTCAAGCGGTCGCCACAACGCTTCGCGAAGTCGTGACGGCGACGCAGAATCACTGGTCGGCCATCGCTTGGCATGACGGCAAGTTTCATGAGGCGACGCCTCGACCCGACCTCGAGATCATGGACCGCGTTGGTGGTGGCGATAGTTTCGCTTCGGGTTTCATCTATGGAATGCTCGAAACGGGCGACGCCCGGCGAGCCGTCGAATACGGCGCGGCTCACGGCGCGCTCGCCATGACGACGCCAGGCGACACGACGATGGTGACGCTCGCCGAGGTCGAAAAGCTCGTCGCCGGAACTTCGGCACGCGTCGATCGCTGACGCATTAATACGAGTTGTCGGCCCGAACATGAAACCGTGTCGCTTTCAAGAGAGACTCGCTGCGTCGCCGGCGTTTCGTTCGAGCCCTGCGCCAATCCATCGGTCTCCCGGCAACCGAATGGATGGTTCGCCTTGGGGCTCATCTACTGCTCCGAACCGACGCCGAGTTGGCGCTCTACGGCCGGTACGTCTATTATCAACGCCTGAGAGAATGCGGCTTAGCATTCAATCCATTGCGACTCGATGAAGCGCTGGCCACACTGGCCGGCGAATAACCAGACGTTGTGAGCCCCGACCGTTGTCGTCGCCGAAAGGCCAAGTATCATAGTGTCTTGGCCTTCGGAGGGTAGGCGAATTGGCTAGCAGCCTGATTGGAATTCAGGTGCCGGGCAACCGGTTGCGGGTTCGAGTCCCGTGCCCTCCGCTTGTGTCCTTGCGGTCGTTGAAAACAGCTGTTTTTCAGGCTTTCTTGGCGTCACGATTGATTGACACAGTCGATGTGTGTCAAAAGTGTGTCAATCACGAGCCCCATTCTGTTTCGTTTCAAGTAACTCTGGTTCGGCAACCTCGCTCGGTTGGGCCTCGACTCCAGCGGCAGAACACCCGTCGCCGTGGTCGAGAAAACTAAGAACCTATCTCAAAACCATAAGAACCAACTGATCGCTAGCATGCGTACATATCATCGAGCATTCTGTTCTTCTCAACGGCACGGAGGTGACGGGTATGAGGAAGGAGTTTCGAGGATCGAGCTGGCGGATGTCGGA
>JBGSRO010000009.1:0-38835 GCA_041737535.1 Pirellulales bacterium
GCGCGGTCGTCGAGCCCGACTTCTGTAAACCAATGCTCATTCGGTACACGACTCTCCGCCACCCGATCCCCACAGCGGGCGTTGCATTCCACGCAAACTACCGTAACCGCCACGCAACGCATTTCGTGCCGAACAGTATTGAGCCAGTCCCATTTATTCACAGCCTCTGCGCGGGAATGACGTTCGCTCTGTGACCGATACCAATTTCGCAAACCTACCAAGTTATTCTTGATTCATTTCTAAAAGTACGGCTTTAGCTTCAGGTAGACCATATAGGCACTCGACACGGTCGCAATGCCGGCGGCGACGATCATCAGCACGTTCCACACGACCCGGCTCTTGCCCTTGGGCATAGCAGCGCCCATCAGGCTGCGGCTGTTCATCATCAGTGCGAACGTGATATAGGCAATCGGCAGCACGATCAATCCAAAGACCGAAGTGGGCACCGCGAGTGCGAAGCTAGCCTTCGACCAGTAGAAAGGTCCCAGCGCACCGACCGCCGAAGCCAAACAGCAAATACGAAACGGCCAGCCATCGAATGGCAAGCCGAGCATTTCGCAGAGTGCGAAGCCCGACATCAGCATCAAGATCGTGATCGTCGAGAGGGCCATGCCGAGGACTCCGATACCGAAGACGACATTCGCGACCGTCGACCCGGTGAGCGGCGTGAGTGCCCCGGCAAGCCGATCGGCATCGCGGGAGACGAGCATGGCGGCGAGTTGTTTTTCGGCGAGAGGGAGTGTTTGGGTCGCTTTGTTAAGTGAATCGGCCTCGGGTGAATTGGCTTCGAGCGCGGCCATTGCGTCGGGCGTCAGTGTGGCCGCGAGTCGCCCGCGGAGGAGTACGTTGTATTCGCTTTTTTCTTTGTCGTTTGGTGGCGCGGCCTCGTCGGTCGCGGCCATTGGTTCGGCCAATCCCGGGACCGGCAGACCGTGAAATCGATTCGCAGCGGCGATGACGACAAAGCTGGTCGCCAGCAGAAACGGAATGAACATGCCGGTCGCCAGATCGAAGATCGTGAGTTGGCGATGGAGCTTGCCCCATCGTTTTCGCAATAGCGAGTAGGGGAACAGAAACGTCATGTTGATGCCGACTGCGGTGGCGGCGGCAGTCGCCACGTTGTCGAACTGGCGGCTCACGATCAGCTCGCGCCAATAGCCATCGGCACCGTCGCCGACTTGCTGCAAGAGTGGATCAAAAGTGGGTGCTGGCTCGAACAGCACTGACGGATTCGGAATAAATCCGGCCAGCACCTCGCCCCAAGGCAGGCTACCGGTCACGGTGAGCGAAATGGCGACCGCACCAAAGCAAAGTACAATGCCGGCGACCATTAGCTTGATGAGGATTTCGTAAGCCCTCACGCCCCAGTGGCCCGAGTTGTAGGCCCAAGTCACGAGCACAGTAATGACGAGAATCGACACAGAAATCAGCACCTTTGAGTTCCAATCGCCCAGCGGTCCATTCGCGCCGAGCGTTTTCGGAAACAGGTTTTGCTGGAGCACTCCGTTGGCGAGCGCGAATTGGGGCATGCACCAGACGATGTTGGCGGCCAGAGTCGCGAGCGCCCACGCCCAACCAAGTATCGGGCTCACGTGGCGGTTGATCGAGCCAAACGGCCGCTCACCTGTCGAGAGCGTGACGTAGCCAATCGCGCTGAGCATGATGATGCCGAGGATCATCGCGAGGGGTTGCACCCACAGCAGCGAATAGCCGCCGATGACGCCGATATAAAGGCTACCGGCGAGCGAGCCGCCACCGAGCGTGATCGCACTTTGCAACCAGCCAGGACCGCTGAGCCTGAAGTAGGTCTTCAGTCGCTGCCAACCGCCGGCGGCTTCGGCATCGGCGAGCATTTTTAGCTCGTTGGCCTGTGTCGCGTCGATTATTGTTTCGGTTGCTGTGTTTCCGGTTGTTTCGTCAGCCATGTCCGCCCCCCGGTGGAGTCCGCTTTGCGGACCTTCAAATCATTCCCGCGCAGGTGGGAATTTAGAGAGAAACCGTTGCGACTCGATTCCCGCCTGCTAGGTTGTGAAAAAATGGGACTGGCTCCGCACAGAGTTGGGCGAGAGCCAGGAGTCGTCCACAAGTGCGGTGCCTGTCCCACTTTTTCGCAACCTTGCGCGTTGCAGAAAGTGAATAATTGGGACAGGCACCGTGGAAAACACCCGGTCGAACTCCACGCGTTGTTCGGCCACGGAGCCAGTCCCATTTATTCACAGCCTCTGCGCGGGAATGACGATCGCAATGTGCTTTATCTTCGACTTTCATTTAATGATAACCCTTCGTCGCTAACCAACGTTCGGCATCGAGTGCCGCCATGCAGCCAGTGCCGGCGGCGGTGATTGCTTGCCGATAGTAGTCGTCGGCGACGTCGCCGGCGGCGAACACTCCTTCGACGCTAGTATAAGTACGGAACGGCGTCGTCCAAACTAAATAATTCTTGTCGTTCATCTTGAGCTTGCCTTCGAGAAAACTCGTGTTGGGAGTGTGGCCGATGGCGACGAACATGCCGACCGCTTCGAGCTTGCGAGTTTCGTCTCCGATGGTCGATTTGAGCATGACGCCACTAACGCCCTTTTCGTCGTCGCCGAGGACTTCGGCGACTTCGCTGTTCCAGACGACGTCGATTTTGTCGTTATTTAGAACTCGATCGGCCATGATCTTCGACGCCCGCAACTGGTCGCGGCGGTGGATCATGTAAACGGTGCTGCCGAACTTCGATAGATAGTCGGCCTCTTCGCAAGCCGAGTCGCCGCCACCGACCACCACCAGGGGCTTGTTGCGGAACCGTGGGAGCGCACCGTCGCAAACGGCACAGGCGCTGACGCCCCGATTTTTGTAGGCTGCTTCGGAGTCGAGCCCCAGGTAGTTGGCTCGCGCGCCGGTGGCGATGATGATCGACATCGCTTCGATGGAGTCACCCCCTTGGCTGGTGTTGAGCTTGAACGGGTGGCCGCTGAAATCGACGCTCGCAATATCGTCGGTCACGACCCGAGTGCCAAAGTTGGTCGCCTGTTGCCGCATCAGGTGCATCAGTTCAGGACCGCTCGCCCCCTCTTTATGGTGCATGTCGGCGAGGTAGTGGTGCTGTTCGTCGAGCGCACTTTTCATGTAACCGCTGAGGTCACCCTTGGGAAAGCCCGGGTAGTTTTCGACTTCGGTGGTAAGCGCAAGCTGACCGAGTGGGAGCGTGCCGTCGAGGCGGTTGTCTTCGGTCACGGCCCCTTCGTAAACGAGCGGTTCGAGGTTGGCCCGAGCCGTGTAGATGGCGGCCGACCAAGCGGCGGGACCGCTCCCAATGATGACAACTTTCTCTGCCACGATGTTTTCCTTTGAGAAAGGCCGGCGCAATGTTAGCGACGGTCTGGGTTGATTTCGTTCGCAAATTATAGGGGCGCGAGCGACGAACGTAAACTCACTAGCGATGCTGGCCCGTTTTCTTGACGCAAAGGCGCTAAGGTGCAAAGAAGCGCAACGTTTTAGATTGAAGACCTCAACAACGGCCCGTGTTCCGTTCTTCGCGCTTCTTTGCGACTCTGCGACTTCGCGTCAAGAACAACTGGTCTTGTCGCTAGTGTTGTCGCTGTCGTCACTGGTATGATGAAAGAACGACTTGATGCGGCGTTTTTGGAGCACTCTGACCATGTTGACCGTTGCGATTGCCCTGGGCAGTCTGGCCGCTTTTCTCGTTGCCTATCACACCTACGGGCGATGGATTGCGCGACGGGTGTTTGTGCTCGACGGCGACGCAAATGTTCCCAGTGTGGCGCTGCGCGACGATGTTGACTTCGCGCCGACCCGGCGGTCGGTCGTATTTGGCCATCATTTTACGAGCATCGCCGGGACCGGGCCGATCGTTGGCCCGGCAATTGCCGTCTTCTGGGGCTGGTTGCCCGCCCTGCTGTGGGTGGTGCTGGGCGCGATTTTCGTCGGCGCGGTTCACGATCTGGGCGCGCTGGTCGTGAGCATTCGTAATCGAGGCCAAACAATTGGCGAGGTGGCGGGACGGGTCATTTCGCCCCGCGCGCGGCTGCTGTTCTTGCTGGTGTTATTCTTTGCATTGACGATTGTGATTGCGATTTTTGGGTTGGTGATTGCGAAGATCTTTAGCTTCTATCCCGAATCGGTACTGAGCGTCGTGGTCGCGATGCCGATCGCGATGGTGGTTGGTTGGCTGACCTATAGACGAGGCGTCGGACTGTTTTGGCCGTCGATCGTTTCGCTAGTGCTGCTGTACTTGGCTGTCTATTTGGGAGTCTATGGAGTCGAAGGAATCGCGGGCGGCGCAGCGTGGCACATGGTGATGCCGAGCATTGAGTCATGGGGCGACTTCAATTCGCCGACCGTGATGTGGACGATTGTGCTCTTAGCCTACTGTTTCGCGGCGTCGGTGCTGCCGGTGTGGTTGCTGTTGCAGCCGCGCGACTACATCAACAGCCATCAGTTGTTTGTGGCGCTGGGGCTCTTGGTCGTGGGACTTTGCGTTGCTGGATTGTCGGGCCAAGCCGATCTGCTGGCATCGACCGAAGCGATCTCGACAAATGTGCCGGCCGACGCGCCGCCGATGTTTCCCTTTCTATTCATCACGATCGCCTGCGGGGCTTGCAGTGGGTTTCATTGCCTCGTCAGCAGCGGCACGACAAGCAAACAGATTTCGACCGAAACCGACGCCCAGTTCGTCGGCTATGGCAGCATGTTGCTCGAAGGAATGCTCGCGGTACTGGTGATTCTCGCCTGTTGTAGTGGGCTCGGTATGGGAGTCGACTTGCCCTCGGGCGAGCATCTCGTCGGCCGGGCGGCTTGGGAGTCGAAGTACGCGGCCGCCGATGGTTGGGTCAATTTTCAGTTGCCGAGCATGATCGGTGCATTTGTTGAAGGCGGAGCCAATTTTATCAGTGTGCTGGGTCTCCCGCGTGAACTGTGCATCGCCATCGTCGCGGTGTTGGTCGCCTGCTTCGCTGCGACAACGCTCGACACATCGACTCGATTGCAACGCTATGTGATTCAAGAACTGGGGAGCACGCTCGGCATCAAACCACTCGGCAACAAATATCTCGCGACACTGGTCGCCGTCGTAGCGGGGGGAGCGATTGCGATGCTCCCCGGACCGGCCGCAGGTTCATTGCCGGGGAGCGGCGGCCTATTGCTGTGGCCGCTGTTTGGGGCAATCAACCAGTTGCTTGCCGGGCTCGCGCTGCTCGTGCTGGTGTTCTATCTCGCGCGGCGTGGACTCCCGTTTTGGTTTGCGGCGGCACCGATGCTGTTGATGTTGATCGTGCCGGGGTGGGCCATGGTTTACAATCTGGCGTTCGAGTTCGACGGCAACCTTCTGCTGCTCGCACTCGGCTCGATCATCCTCGTGCTGCAGGTCTGGATGGTCATCGAAGCGGCCATTTTGTGGCCAAAGATACGGGGTGTGATGGAAGAGACGTTGCCGCCGCTGCCGGCACGCGGCGTGGTGTGAGCCTGGGGGACTGTCAGATGAGAAACGTCGGGTGCCACTGGCTCCGCCAGTGTGACGCAAGTGTCAGGTTAGCAATCACTTCCATTGGCATCGCCAGTCGCACAAAACCCCAATTATCGGCTTTGACAAACCAATAGCCGCCATTCCCGCGCTGGGGGCTATCACCATAAGGCCGTGACGATAAGGCTATGACCGGGACTCAGTCGCTGTCGCGCGGGGCGACTGTTGCGGCAGTTCTTGTGTCACTTGAATCGCCTTGCGGCCCTTATAGGTGCCACAGGTTGCGCGGAACTTTGGTCGACCTTGCACCGAAATCACCAGTGGCTGATTGACATCTTTTTCTGTGGCGATGATGTCGCCGACGCGCAGTCCAATCAGATCGGCCGTTGCGATGTTTGTCGCCGCCAGCTCGGCAATGATCTCGACGACCGAGCCGCTAATGCTTTGGCTAATCGAGGCGATCGAATCGTCGGTCGCGGCCCGCCGACTGTATGTGGCCCAGTTGTTCGCCGAGAGTTTGCTGCCGATGCGTTCAATTGAATTAAACGGAATGCAGAGGTTCATCATGCCGCGTGCTTCGCCGATGGTGAGCTCGAAGCTGATGAGCACGACGACTTCGTTGGGTGGAACGATCTGGACGAGCTGCGGGTTGCTCTCGACTCGGTCGACCGACAGCGTCAGGTCGACCACGTTGGCCCAGGCGTTTTTCATCTCGATGAGAAATAAGTTAGTGATGCGGCCAACGAGCCTCAGTTCGATCTCGGTGAGTGGTCGTCGCGCGGGGAGACTCACGTCGTTGCCGCCGCCAAGCAGGCGGTCGATGATCGGAAACAGCAGCGACGGATTGATGTCGAGAATTACCTTGCCTTCAAGCGGTTCGGCATTGATGAGGTTGAAGCAAGTGGGATTTTCGAGACTAAAGACGAACTCGCTGTAGGTGAGCTGGTCGACACTGGTGAGTTTCACATCGACAATGGCGCGAAGCAGTGCCGAGAGGGCCGCGCCGAAATTGCGACCAAAGCCTTCGTGCATCGTTTGCAGCGCTCGCATTTGGTCTTTGCCAACGCGCTCGGGCCGTTTGAAGTCGTAAGGAGTGACTTTTTCGCGAGGCCGGGAAAGCTCGCGCAGCGGGCCGGTGGTGCCACGCGACTTGGCGGAACGCGCGGGAGGCTCGACAGCTTTGCCAACGGCGACGGTGCCACGCTGCACTTCCATTTCATTCAGCAACGACTCGACTTCGGCCTGACTCAGCTTTTCATCCATGATGGGCACTCCTTGCCTGGCGCGCTTAAAAGTGGGCTATTCGCGAATTTGTCCGTCGCCGTGAACGATGTACTTGTAACTTGTCAGCTCTTCGAGACCACATGGCCCGCGGGCATGAAACTTGTCGGTGCTGATGCCAATCTCGGCCCCAAGGCCGAACTCGCCCCCGTCGTTGAAACGAGTGCTGGCGTTGATCATGACGGCCGCGCTATCGACACCGGCGGTGAACTTTCGCGTCGCCGACAAGTCGTTCGAAATAATGGCATCGGTATGATGCGAACCATAGCGATTGATGTGCGCGATGGCCGCTTCGATCGAATCGACGACCACACAGCTAATAATTGGCGCAAGGTACTCGGCTCCGTAGTCTTGTTCGGTGGCGGGCGTGGCACCATTCACTAACTTGCACGTTGCGGTATCGCCCCTTAGTTCGACGCCGTGCTTGTGGAGCGCGTCGGCAATCGGCACAAGCAACTCTTTGGCGGCGTCTTTGTGGAAAACGAGCGACTCGGCCGCGTTACAGACGCCCAGACGCTGGCACTTACTGTTCACAACAATTCGCTCGGCCATCGCCCCGTCGGCCGACGCGTCGATATAAACGTGGCAGTTGCCGTCGAAGTGTTTGATGACCGGCATCGTTGCTTCGGCGGCAACGCGACGGATGAGCCCTTCGCCGCCGCGCGGAATGACGACATCGATCGTGTCGCCCATCTTCAGGAGCTCGCCAACGGCAGCGCGGTCGGTCGTTGCGATGTATTGTACCGCATCGGTTGGCAAGCCGTGGGCTTTCGCTTGCTCGGCCAAGAGTTCCACCAGTGCGGCACTGGAATGAGCCGCTTCTTTGCCGCCGCGCAGAATGATTGCGTTGCCACTCTTCACACAAATGGCGGCGGCATCGGCCGTGACGTTGGGACGCGACTCGTAGATGAACAACACCACACCGAGCGGGACGCGAATCTTGTCGATCTGTAGTCCATTGGGTCGCCGACGCGATTCAATCAAACTGCCGATCGGGTCTTGTAAACCGGCGACGTCTTCGAGTCCCTTGGCGATCGACTCGATGCGATCGGGAGTGAGCCGCAATCGATCGATGGCTGCCTCAGTGAGATCGAAACCGGGAGCGGCCGCAATGTCTTTCGCGTTGGCATCGGCAATTCGACCGGTCGCACGACGAATCGCCGCGGCCGATGCCGTGAGCCAGGCGTTTTTCGCCCGCGTCGGCAGCACCGCCAAATGCACTGTCGCGGCGCGCGCCCGCGCCGCCACGTCGCGGCAATAGTTCGAGATTTCGTCAGTGCTAGCAGACATGGCAGTCCCGGTAACTTCGTCTAGGTAGTATCGGACAACGGGGCAGGGGGGTCAACGCGAATCGCCCGCCTGATACGGGCTCACGTTCTGCCCAAACCACCGGTTGCCGCCAGAGCGACCACCGCTTCGCGATTGGTAGCCACGTCGTGTACGCGAATGATCTGTACACCCTGCCGAGCGAGTGAGGCTGAAACACCCGCCGTCGCGGCCGTGCGGTCGGCGTCGTTGGCGACCAGCAGCTTAGCAAGAAAACCCTTCCGCGAATGCCCCACCAACAAGGGACACCCCAACTCGTGATACCGCCAGCAGTTCGCCGCGAGCGAGAAATTGTGTTCGTGCGTCTTGCCAAACCCTATGCCCGGATCGAGGCAGATGCGCAGCGGATCGATGCCCGCCACCAGCAGCGCGTCGCGCCGCTCGGTCAAATAGCGGTGGATGTCGTCGACGACATTTTCGTAATGGGGATTATCCTGCATCGTTTGCGGCGTCCCTTGCATGTGCATCGCACAGACGCCCACACCTCTCTCGGCAACGAGCGGCAGCATTGCCGGGTCGCCCGTCAGTCCGGTGACGTCGTTCACGATTTCGGCCCCAGCGTCAATGGCCGCAAGGGCGACGACGGCTTTGCTGGTGTCGATGGAAATGGGCACGCTGGTCCGCGACGCAATCCGCTCGATCACAGGCATCACACGAGCAATTTCGTCGTCGGCATCGACCGGTGTGCTGTAAGGCCGGGTGCTTTCGCCTCCGATGTCGAGCACATGGGCCCCTTCTTCAACGAGCCGCAAGGCGTGGTCGACTGCCGCATCCGCTGCGTAGAACCGTCCCCCATCGCTAAAACTATCGGGCGTCACATTGACAATCCCCATCCAACAAGGGAGTCCGCCAAACTCAAGCACTCGCGTTCGCAGCTTCCACGAGCGCGCACGCTCTGGCAGCGCCGAGTAGTCGAAGAAGTCAGCATTCCAAACGTCAGGCATAACCGCCAGCTTAGCCGAGACTCACATGTAAGATGTTAATTTCCGTGATTCCCGCCTCCGCGGTTGTGAAAAAATGGGACTGGCTCCGCACCCGACCGAGCCTGCGCGCCAACCCAACTTGCCGTGCGGTGCCCGTCCCACTTTTTCACAACCTTGCGCGTTGCAGAAAGTGAATAATTGGGACAGGCACCGTGGGATACACCCGGTCGAACTCCACGCGTTGTTCCGCCACGGAGCCAGCCCCATTTATTCACAGCCGCTGCGCGGGAATGACGGAAACAGGCAAGTGATGTTTGATCCATTCCTAAGCGTTTATCGGCGTTCCCTCGATGAGCGACTTGGCGCCGTCCAGCTAACACGCACCCTTCAACACGGCACTCTCTCCTCGTGCCACTCAACTCTCGCACTACCACGGTTGTTCCATCCGCCCGACGATTGCCTGCGCGAGTCGCTCGATCGCTTGCTGCTGACTTGACGTGACCGTTTGTCCCAACACGGGGACCATCACGGCCGATTCGCTGGCCAAGAGGTCGGGTGGGATTTCGACCAGCGCCGTCGAGGGTGGTTCAAACGCAACCCGGCGACGATTGATGAACGAGACCTCGGCTTGCAGTGTGTTTTCGAGCGCTCGAGGCAAGTCGAAGCGGTCTTCGATCAAAACCCGCCGCGATTCACCGAGCAGGTGGACCGACAGAATCGCGTCGGCATCGGGCGAGCCGATCACCTTGTAAGGCGTCTTGAGCTCGATTTCGCGAACAATCGCTTCGGTCAAACGTTCGCCCAAGTCGCGGCGAAAGCTATCGCTCTCGATCATCGGCACAAACACCGTTTGCACGTCGGGTGCGTACAGCGACTCGGTGCCGACCTGATAGTGGGCACACCCCAATAATCCGCTGGCGGCAGTTAGCAGCGCAAGAATCGCGCGGCGAGGCGAAGTGGTAAACACGGCGATGCGGCCTCTCAGCGAGTGGTCGAAGGGGAAACCGTGCCGCTGGCGGGCGTAACACCCGAGTTGCCACGTTCGTCGGCGACGAGTGTGCTACTGCCGGCGAGTTCCGGCACACGCGCGACACGCGCACGCTCGGCATTCTCGGGGAACTGTTCGACGAGCCAAGCCAATCGTTCCTCCGGCACATCGGGTTGGTCGGCGATAGCGACCATCCGGCTTTGGGCCTCGCGTGCCACACCGGTTTCCGGAAACTTCTGGGCAACCTGACTGTAATAATACTTTGCGGCCAAGTTGTGATCGGTGTCGTCGTAATACTGCGCCATCCGCAAATCGCGCTCGGCAATCATCCGCTGCACGTCGGCCTGTGTCTTCGCAAGTCGATCGCTCTCTTCCGACGAGAGTCGGCCGTTGAATTGCACGCGAATTTGCTTCGCGAGTTTCTTCGCTTCTTCGAGTGCTTTGCCATCGTAGTCGGCTCCTTTGTATTTCCGCAACTTGCTTTGCAGGCCAAGCAAGTGAGCCTCGAACTGAAACTCGCTCCGTGGATATTCTTCGCGAACGAGCGTGTAATGATAGTCGGCGTCTTCGTATTGCTCGCGGCGAAAGTAAATGTTGGCGGTTGCCATCACAGCATCGTCGGCGCGCGGACCGGTCGGGTCGTTGAGTCGAATCGCCTCATACGCCTTAATGGCGTGGCCAGCCGTGTCGAATGTGGGCCGTGTCTTGTCGAACATGTTCGGCTGAATCGCCCATTCTTGACTCTGTTTATGATGGGCGTCCCAGTACTGACCAATCGCCCACAGTCGTTCGATCACATCATCGAAGCGGGGAGTGCTCGAGTACTTCTCGAGTAACTTTCCATAGTCGTCGACCGAGTCGTAGTAGTTGTCGCGAAAGAACTTCGACTCACCGAGACCAAACATCGCTTGCTGTTCGATGGCGGTGTCCGGCGAGCGGCTCATCGCTTCTTTGAACAACTTTTCGGCATCGGCAAACTGTTTGGCAGCGAGCGCCTTCTCACCCTCGGCGACAGCCTGCCGGGCGCGTTCTTCGTTGGGACCCATGCCGACAGCCACCTTGGCTCGATTAATAGCCGGTTTGGGATCGAGCCAAGGGGCAATTCCCTTCGATTCTTTCTCGTCGAGCGAACGCGCCACGCTACTCAGCGGCGCGTCGATCGGCCGTCCCTTGGCGTCAAAATAGCCCTCGTAACCGGCCACTTTATAGCCCTTGCCAACTTCCATCACGCTTTCTTTCTTGTGGGCCTTCCACCATTCAGGAGTCCCCGGCTCGGCCGGTGCGCCTCCGAAAATCCGCGGCCAATCGGCCACCGCCGGCGACGAAACGAAAGCGGGAGTAGCAAAAGCCACCACCGAAAGCAGGAAACAAATACCAATGCGCATCATGCGATTTCCCCAGTTCGGGAACAGAGATAAGTTGAGCGCGCAAGGACGCGCAGTCCGACCTCGCGGCGAGAGGGTAGGGGAGTGCGGCCGATCGGTCAACGCTGGGTTCCGTGGCGGTGCTAGCAACCGCTTCGTGTCACTTCGCGTCGGCCCCAAACTTCAGAGTTGTCTCTCACCGGTCGCGTCACGGCCGCTTGAGCGACTCAGCGAGCACCCGTTCATCGGCAACGCCGTTTGTCTGCTCGCACCGGTCGATTTCAAGATCGAAAATCGCGGCGTTCGAGCAGCCGAAGTTGGTGAGCCATTTCCACTAGCCAACGCGGACCACCAAGTCGAACAGGTCGCGGCCATTGTCGCCCGGACGGTCGGGGAGGACGCACCTAAAGCAGCGGCGCAGTGCGACATCGCGAGTGCAATTCGAGAATGCGAATCGACCGAGCGCACACTGAGTTCGCAAGAGCAAGCCTGAGCTAATAAACGCGAAGTCAACCAAAAGCGCCCCCGGCAGGATTCGAACCTGCGACACACGGTTTAGGAAACCGATGCTCTATCCCCTGAGCTACGAGGGCAAATGTCTTATTTAATTGGGAGGGCGATACTTTTCTTGTTCGGGCGTCATAAAGGAGTCACTTCGCTAGCCTTAAAAACCGCACGCGATGGCTGAGACACCGGGGCGGCAAACACGACCGGTAGTCAATCGACGGACTGAAACCGATTCTAGCGTACCGCCACTGGGCGAAACAGACGTTGCCCGATTCTGGGCGAAAGTCGACCGAAGCGAGCGCGATGCGTGCTGGCTGTGGATCGGCAGTCTGGAGCGGCAACCGGCTATGGTCCGTTCAAGCGGGACGATCGGACGTTCTATTGCCATCGGGTGTCAGCGGCGATTCGTTGGCTCGGAATGTGGCATAGCATCTGCCCATCGAGTCGCGGGCGACTTTGATCGAGTCCCCTCTCGTTCACTACCAGCCGCAAGGCACTCTGCTTAAACTCGACGATATAAGTGGGCCGCTTTCGCTTCGCTTGTTCGTGGAGTGTTCGGACCTCCTGTGGAGACCATGATTCCCTGGCCCGCCACCGTGCGAAGGTCCTGGTCCGTTTTGACACGTCAAGCTCCGCAGAGGAAAAGGCTTCGATGCTAAGGTTTGTTCGACAACTTTCCGAAGTCACTCTCAAAGGCTTCATGGCCGACAAGTGCCCGCGCACTGCTGCCGCGCTTGCCTACTATTCGTTCTTCGCTCTGCCCGCACTACTCGTGATAACGATCAGCATCGCGAGCCAAGCCGCTCGTATGGCCAGTTTTCAAGAGCAAGGCAACGCCCGTCAGTTCTTGGTCACGCAATTGACCGAGGTGCTCGGCGAGAGTGCTGCGAGTCAGGTCGACGCCATCATCACCAAGGCATCGACCAATCGCTACTCGAATCTGGGCTTTCTCAGCGGCACGGCCATTTTGCTTATCGGTGCGTCGGGGGCAATCGCACAGTTGCAACTTGCACTCAATGAGATTTGGCGGGTGCAACCAGCGAAGAACGTTTTCCGCCACTTCTTGTTCAAACGCCTGCTATCGATGGCACTCGTCCTTGCCACGGGACTCATACTGCTCGCCACCACAGTTGCCGGAACACTGCTCGCCAGCCTTTCGAGCCACGCGGCGACCCTCTTTCCCGAGAGCATCGCCGTCCAACTACCACACCTCGTCGGCAACGCGACAATCTTTGTGGTGTCGCTATTTGTGTTCGCCGGCATTTTCAAATGGCTCCCCGACGCACGCATTCCTTGGCGAGAAGTTTGGGTCGGTGCCACGTTCACGTCGCTGCTGTTCGTCGCCGGTCAAGCCGTCTTGTCGCTCTACTTCGCCAACACCAGCATGGCCTCGGCATACGGCGCAGCCGGTTCGCTGGCCTTACTGCTCGCGTGGATTTACTACTCGGGCATGATCTTCCTGTTGGGAGCCGAACTAACTCGAAACCTCGTGCAACTCCGCGGCTTGCCAGTGGTCCCAGTCAAGGGAGCCGACCTCGTGGCCGCCACGCACTGAAATACGCCCGGCAGGATTCGAACCTGCGACCTGCGGATTAGAAGTCCGCTGCTCTATCCAACTGAGCTACGAGCGCGTGATGTCTTCAGTATTTGATAAAGGGGTGTTTGCCGTCGCGTTTCATCTTACTAGCTGACACCCGTTGTGACACCCGTTCTATTGAGATTCAACAAAGAGACACCCGACGGCAGCAACCATCGGGTGTCATTGCCACTACCGAAGCTCTTGCGCAAGGTAATGGTGTACCTAATTCTAGCACAACGTCGAAGCCAGCGAAGCCTTACTCCGACTTCACCCGATTCGCACACACAAAGAGGCGATGGTCGGCTCCGCTCCGCAGTCGCTTTCGGCTACGCCTGAAGCGGGGGGCAGCGGCTTCGACCTTGTACCTTCATTGGGTGTGGTACAGGATTCTGGGGCTTGCCACGGGCTGTTGTCGCACCGATTTTCGACCGCTGTTTACCGTTGGGCTAATCGCAAATCGCATTAAGGACGAGTGAAGCGTCATTCTGCGCCGACGCGTAGCACCTGCACCGACATCGGCGGCAGTTCCAGCTTCATCGTCGCCGTGGCCGGCAAGGTCGATACGACCGGATGGATCGCTTCGGAGTCGACCGAGTTCGTCGCCTTGGCGGGGCCGGCGATTGTCGTTAGTTCGGCTTCGCCGGAAACGACTGAGCCGCCAGCGAACTCGATCGTGGCGGGGACGATCTTGTGGGTTGGATTGACGAGTTTGACCATTACAGCACCTGCCGATTTGCTGTAGGTCGGCGAGACGAAAACGTCGGCCGACTGCGGCAAGAAGTTGTGAACCAGCTTGCCATCGATAAAGCATCGCACTTGGCCCGGCGTCAACTCGACGCGCAGGTCGTACCAGCGATCGTTTTCGACACGACCCCGGCTCGCGGTGAGCGGGCCTTGCGAGCTACCATTGATGCAGCGTTCGATGACGTGCTGGGTGTTGCCCCAACCGCCGACGTTCCACCAATAAAAGCTGTCATCGTTCTCGCAAGCGAAGACGATCAAGAACCCCTCGGCACCTCCGATTTTGCGAGCGCGGACTTCGTAAACGTCGCGCTCGCCATCGCCTCGCGTGGGGGCGACGCTGACGGCAGCTTCGATGTTGGTGTCGCGCTGCGTGAGTCGTCCGTCTTCGACTGAGAAGGTGCCTTCGATGGCTTGCCAACCGTCAAGTTCGATCGACTTGCCATTAAGCTTGGCCGATTCAACTTCGATGCCGGTTCGCCAGGTGCCGATGCCCAACTTGCCAGCAAATCGCTGTTTGTTGGCGTCGGATTCCGTCACTTCGACCGAGTTACGCAAGTAAACGTCTCCCTTGTTCACAGCGAACAATTGTTGGACGTAGTAGTTGGGCGTTTTCACCACGTCGCGATCGGTAAACCAGATGAGGTTGGCCTTTGTCCATTGCGTCGATCCGATGCGCGCGAAGAGGGGTGCGTAGCAGGTCATTTCGACGATGTCGGCATTGCGTTCGACGCCCGTCAAGTAAGCCGCCTCGGCGACGGCGTTGAACTGGGTGTTCCCCTCCGATGCATACTCACCAACGAAAATCTTTGGTTTATCGCGGTCGAACGAGTCAAACCGATCGACGTTGTTGAGATACCAGTCAGGCTGCATATAGTAGTGTTCGTCGCTGCTGTCGACTTGGGTGTTAGTCATCAAGTCGTAGAGTGGGATGCCGGTGCCGAGCCCCGAGGTGCCGACGATTTTGATGTCGGGATACTTTTCGCGTATCGCTCTGACGAAGTAAGGAAACCTTGCGCGCATCTCATGGGTGTCGTTTTCTTCGTTGCCAAGGCAGATGTATTTGAGGTCGAATGGTTTGGGGTGTCCCATCTCGGCTCGGAGCTTACCCCACTTGGTGTCGACCGGTCCGTTGGCGAATTCAATGAGGTCGAGAGCGTCATCGATCCAATTCGTCAGGTCGTCCATCGACACCGGATCGAATGGTTTGCGAAAACCACAGGGAACGCCGACGGGAACGACTGGCAATGGCGTCGCTCCGATGTCTTCACACAACTGCATGTATTCGAAGTAACCAAGCCCGTAGCTTTGGTGATAGCCCCAAAGATTCCAGTTCGGTTTGCGCTCGGCAACATCGCCAACGGTCTCTTTCCATCGATAGGCATTCGCCATTCCGTGGCCATGGACGATGCAGCCACCTGGAAAACGCAGGAAGCCAGGTTTCAAGTCAGCGATCGCTTGAGCCAAGTCGGGACGCATCCCGTTCTTGCGACCCTTGAATGTCTCGCGCGGGAAGAGCGAGACCATGTCGAGCATCACTTGCCCAGTGCCACCGGTGGTAAGCGCCAGCCGAGCGGTTTTGGCGATTGCCCCTGGCTTGAGCGTCAACTCGTACTTCTGCCATTTGCTGCTGAGCGACGGGATGGTACCCGAGGCGATTTCTTTGTTCGCTTCATCAACGAGTGAGATGCGTAGGGCATCGCTTCCTTCGCTGCGACGCGCGTAGACTGAGAAGTCATATTGCTGATCCGCCTCGACGTCGATTCCTTCGAACCCAATGTTTTCGACACCGACGATACCTTCGTTGGTAATGTCGAGCACGAGGTACTTGGTATTGTTCTCGTTGAGTGGCGAATCGCTTTTGACACTCAACGCAACTCGGCCACCGTCGCGCTCAATTTTGTTCCAAGCGAAGAGTGGCTGAAGTTGGCGACTGTTGTCGGCCCAACCTTCGACCGGGTAGTACTCGAACGAGCGATTCTGCACCAGTTCGGCATAGATGCCGCCGTCGGCCGCGTAATTGATGTCTTCGAAGAACAGGCCATAGAGGACGTTGCTGAGTTCGGCCTGTGGCTTATCGAGGTCGATCCGCACGACCGCTTCGGCCGCTTGGCCGACAGTCGACGCGGTAACAGCTACGGCGACGCACGAGGTGAGCAAATTGAGAGCAAGCGAAATCGACGAATTGGAAATGTGCAACATCTGAGTGTCTCCTGCGTTTTGAGAAGGTGGTACGGCATTGGCCCAAGATTGAGCCGATCGAGTTAACCTTGAAAATAAAGGTAAGCGAACACAATCAACACCATTACGAGCGCCGACAGCAACACGTCGCCAGCGTTCCAGCTATTGCGTGTTGTTTGCCGGTCGGCGTCGCTCAAGGCACCAAATGTGAGGCCGGTGATTTTCTGGTAATCGGGGGCTCGCGTAGCGAAGCTCACCGCGAACAGCACGACGGTCGATACGATGAAGATGGCCAGACTGAAATACTGAAAGTACATATTGTTAACGATGTAGTTGACCGTGCCAGGGGCGTAGCCATCGGCATAGCCAGCAAACTTGAGGCTCACGGGCGTATCAACGACCAATTTCCAGAGGCCCAGCGCGAAACCGACGACGAGCGTAGCAAGACAGCCGGCCGCGTTGGTTCGCTTAAAGAACACGCCGCCGAAAAAGACCACGAAAATCGGCGGGGCCAAATAGGATTGCACTCCCTGCAAGTAGCCATAAAGGTTGTCGGCCTCACTGATCACCGGCACCCAAAGCAAGCCCAACACGACCATCACACCGGTCGCGATTCGACCGGTCCAGGCGAGTTGTGCCTGGGTCGCATCAGGCTTGAATTTACTGTAAAGGTCGATCGTGAAGAGTGTGCTACAGGCGTTGAATACACCAGCCAGCGAGCTCATCAGAGCCGAGAGCAGTCCCGCGACGACGATACCGCGAACTCCCGCCGGAAGTATCTCGCGCACGAGCAACGGAAACGCAGCCTGTGCGTTGGCGTCGATTGTGTTTCCATCGGCGTCGATCAACGAGCTAAGCCCCGCGAAGCTACCGCTCTTGGCGAGCGCGATGCAGATCATACCAGGGACAATGAAGATAAAGACTGGCAGTAGCTTGAGCAGCGCGGCAAAAATGCTGCCACGACGAGCTTGCGTTTCGTTTTGAGCGCCGAGCGCTCGCTGCACGATGTATTGATCAGTACACCAGTACCAAAGGCCAATGATGGGGGCACAGAACAACATGCCGACCCAAGGGAAAACACCGTTGTCGAAGTACCATGCGGCGCGAGTCGATTCCTTAACCGGTTCCCAAGTCGCCTCAATTCCAGCGGGCATCATCGGCTGCCAAAGGTTAAACATCTCGGACGGCAACGCCTCACGTAGCGCCGACCAACCGCCAAGTTCTTTGAGACCGAAGTAAGTGACCAGAATTGAACCGAGAATCAGCACCAGCGTCTGTACCGCTTCGGTGTAAGCGACGGCGCGGAACCCCCCGAGCACTGTGTAAACGCCGGTTAGCAGAATCACTATGATCGAGCCGATCCAGAAACTGTCGATGTTGAGATCGCCGATAGTGAAACCAACGTCGGGCAAAAGCGTGCGAAAAACGATGCCCCCGGCATAGATGCCGACGGCGATTTTCGTGAGTACATAAGCGACCAGCGAAATGACCGACAGCATCAGTCGGCTTGATTCGCTGAAACGTTTTTCGAGAAACTCGGGCATCGTGTAGACCATGCTCCGCATATAAAACGGCACCATAATCCAGCCCAGCACCAGCAAACACCAGGCGTGCAGTTCGTAATGAGCGAAGATAACGCCATTGGTTGCGCCGGTACCAGCAAGTCCGACGAGGTGTTCGCTGCCGATGTTCGAGGCGAAAATGCTCGCGCCGACGATAAACCAGCCGAGGTGTCGGCCGGCGAGGAAATAGTCGTCGGCCGTGTCTTTGCTTTGGCGAATGACCCACCACGCGAGGCCGGCCAGTAGCGCGAAGTAGCCGCCGATTACAATCCAGTCGAGCGTTTCCATTTTGTTTGTGCCACCCTTGTGCCTGTCGACGTGAAAGAACTCGGCGAGTTGTTAGCCCCTGAGTGAATCGCCGATAGTCAGTTGCCGTTTAAGTTCGCGAATTCGTGTGCTCGGTGCGAAGTCTTCGTCGCGTTCGGTCCGAAATGCTTGGCTGAAGGTTGGGTGACGCGAACCACCGGCGTAAATCCAAGCCGCCGCAACGGTCTTGATGTCGGGCCTTGGTTTCCAAGCGGCTCGCGCGACGGGTAGCTTAGCGGGCGGTTTGGGGGGACGACGACATTGACTTCACCCAATACCATCCGGAATCGGTCGCTGAGGTCGACGACCGTTGCATTGACGGTGGGGCCAGCGACCGTTCCGTAGTCGACACCAATGGCGAATCGATTGCGCAAAGCCGGTCTTTCGTGGTTAGCGTGGGAGTTGGCAGCGGAAGTGAGAGCGGGGCCCGAATGCCAACCGCGATCGCTGCCGAGCGGTCGATGACGACGAGGCTGTCGCAGTGGCTCTCGAATTCACAGCCAAAGTGAACGGCAGCAATATCTCAGTTCGTGACGTTGTTGCCAACACTAAACTCTCGCGGCGGCAACTCGACACACGTGTTCGAAAGGCCATTGGTCATTCGATCGCCAGCGAGATCCAGCGGGTGCAAATCGAACAAGCCAAGCGGCTGCTCGAAGAGACCAACTATCTGGTCCCGGGGGTGGCGGAGCTCGCCGGTTATCGTTCGGTCAGCTACATGATTCAGGTCTTTCGGCGCGAACTCGACAACTCGCCCGCCAAGTAGCGCGCGGGTGTGCGGCTATCGGCGGCCGAGTCGCAAAGCGATGAAATTCTCCGATCGATTCGACTGTCGGGAGCGAGTAGCGAGTGCGAGAATCGCGCTGACGCTAAGCAGCAAAATTGCGGTCGGCTCAGGAACGGAGTCGGCGGAAACGCTTAACGATGCGAATGTCTGCCCGAAGTTTGATCGCCAGAAGAGATAGTCTTGGGCGTCGACATTCAAGTCGCTATTGGCATCGGCAACAAGCGCGACGCCCTGAGCGCCGAGCGAGTCGCGCCATACGGTGTAGTCGGCCGCGTCGACCTTGCCGTCGCCGTTAAAGTCGCCGGCAAGCCCGTCGATGACGCTAATCGTGCCGTCAGCGGCGATCAGCGAATTGTCCCAGAGCAGGCCGGTCGGTAGCGATGGCAAGAGCAACCGCTCGAACAGTCCACTGGTTGTGGCTGCGTCGATGATGTCAAAAGAATCGCCGGCGCTTGGAACCGATGCATCCATCGCAAGCGAGACGGCCAAGGTCCCTTGTTGGTCGAAGTGACCACCGACCGTGATGCGCTGATGGTCGGTGGGACTTGTAATTTGCAACTGCAGCTCTGCACCGGCGACAAGCGCAAAATCGCCCGCCACGTGAAGCCCGGGTTCGGGATCAGACGAGTTGTCGTTTCGCGACAGGCTAAAGTGGGTAATGTCGCCGATGACGTCGCTCTGCGACACGGCAAACCCGACCGCGCCGATGTCTTCGCTTGCGAGCACGGACGGCGCGCGGAGCTGTGTGTAGTCGGTAGCGGTGATCAGTTTCGCGAAGAACTCGGCCGTGTAATTGCCAACGCCGCCGGTGGTGTCGAGCACAATTCGCAAGTCGATGGCGCCACCGTCTAAGTTGAGTGCGGGCCAAGCGACGGGATTCTGCGTACCGCTGTTGGCCGTGCCCAGAAATGTATTGTTTGTACTGCCATCGGGGTTGTCGCCACGGAAGATCATCCACGCTTTGCCAGTCGTGGGGTCCCCGATGAAGCGATCGCCAGCTGCCCTATTAGTCGGGTTTTCGAGAAAACCGATGGCAAACCAATCGGTATCGCCGACGACGTTGGCGAATGAGGCATCGAGTGTGTACACAAAGCCAGTTTCGACCTCGAGAGGCAACGTTGCCGAAGCACCACTGGCGACACTGATGTCGCGCCCGTCGGCTGCGATGCTGGGATGAGCGGCCCAGACCTGTCCCCCAATGCTGGTCGTCGGCAGGCGTCCGTTGAGTGAAAGCTGCCCGGAGCCGGTAAAATCTTCTGTGTAGACAACACCACTGGCGAGCGGCGAGCTTTCGCCAACACGGACCACAGCACCAGCGAGCGTTGTTAAGTTCCCTCGCACGAGGCCGCCACTCTCGAACGTTGCGGCAGAGCCAACCGTTGTGTCGCCGAAGCCAGTGGCGGAATCGACGATCAACAAGCCTTCGTCGACGCGAGTTGCACCCAAGTACGTGTTGTTCGTGCTCAGCCTGAGCGCACCGGTTCCTTGCTTGACGAGTCCACCACTGCCATTGACGGGCAGGGTGATCGTCGCAACGCTGGTGTCGGCGACCGCAATGCTCGTCTCGGGTGAGCCGAGCGAAGCGCCCCGCGCGAATGTCACATCGCGACCCGAGGCGACTTGCAAGGCACCGTTGCCACCACCGAGGCCAGCGAGTGTGACTTGCTGTGAGACGACGCCGTCGAAGTCGATGCGGAGTTGTCCCCCGTCGTCGACTTCGGCGACGGCACTGGAGGCTCCGAGTCCGTCGGCCGCCACGGCCAATACGGTTGCTGCGCTACCGACGTTCACTTGACCGGTGAAGCCAGCGTTGGCGGCGAGTGTCGTGACACCGGCTACCGCTTCGATTTTGCCACGACCCGTAACACCACTGATGTTTTCGCTGACATTCACACGCAGCAAACCATCGTTGAGGATCGTCGTCGGGTTGTCGCTAAAGACGTTCGCGGTGCTGCCAATTTGGCCAATCTCCAAGATGCCGGTGGGCCAAATCTCGAACGCGCTCGCCATGTTCGCGGCATCGGTCGGATTGAGGACAACGCGTCCCCCGTCGGCGGCGATGATCGTGCTGACAATCGCGTTAGCGTCGCCACTAATGGTGAGTGTGGCATTCGAGACTCGCGTCGGACCGGAGTAGCTATTGCCCGATGTCACGAGGTCGAGCGAGCCACCCCCGACGACCGAGAGGCTGCCGTGGGTGAGCGACCCACGGCCCACGAATTGAAAGGCTTGGTCAGAATCGATGACAACCTTGCCGGCATCGATCGCATCATTAATTGTGATCGTCGTTGCGGGCGCGGAGTTGTCGAACGTCACATTATCGAAACTTGCGAACTCGTCAGGTGTGCCGAGGTGAGTGAAGTTTTGAGCTGAAGTGTTCCATATGCCGGAGGATTGCCCGGTCCACTTGATGACGCGCCCCATGGCCGAGGCCGCATCCCATTCGACAATCGAGGCAGGAGTCCCGCCGTTGGCGCTGTTGCCGTCGATCGTCTGTACCAGCAGATGTAGTTGTCGCTGCGAGTCCCACAAATCGCGATCGATGGTCGGTTCGTAGCGTCCCAAATCAGTGGTCGTCAGATCGATAAATTCCCAGTCGTCCCGCGACTCGGCTTGGCTGTAGGCGACGGTGATCACACCGCCACGGTCGGCGTCTTTGTAAATTACGAACGCCCGATTGTAATCGTCGAAGACGATTTGCGGGCGCCCCATGTGGTTGACACCGAGTTGAGTTTCGGGGACGGGTGCCGTGAACGGGTCGGAGAGGCGATGGGTGATTTGCGAGGTGAACCAGTCGTCGCCGTCGTAGCCGACGAACATGTACTGTCGACGAAAATCGGCATTGCTCGTCTGTGGTGCCCACCAACTAGCGATTCCCAAATTGTCGTTCGCGTCAATCGCCTGGGTTCCCGTGTTGATGAGACTACTTCCCTCGGGAATGGGAACGATCACTTCGGAAGTGAGGTCATCGATAACACCCGTGTAGGGATTGGTGCCTTCAGGATCGCGGAACCAAGTCGCCCCGTTGTCGGGGGAAAAACCATACATGATGTTGTGGTTGGTCTGGAAACCCGAATTGCCCGTCGGCGAACTGCTGTTGTAGCGGAAGGTCCAAGTCGCATGCAGACCGCCGTCGGAGTCGTAGACCATGTTGTGCGGATAGGCATTGTAGGTGATCCCCCGTGCGTCGACGCGCTCGATCCATTGCACGTCGGTGAACGTCCAAGTGTCGGCCGAAGTGTCGTAGTGGCTGATCCGATAGATGCCATTGCCCGACGAGCCGGTGCGATAATTAAAAAGCAGGTCGCCCGTGCCGGGGATTGAGAGGAAATTCGGATAGGTTGTCTGTGTCTCGTGCATTCCGGTCATCGTATTGAGAGCCGCTGAATTGCCGACCGTATCGCCCGTGAACGCCATCGCTTGTCCGCTCGTGACGGGAGTCGTCGAGCGAGTGTAGAGCAACGGATTGACGTGGGTTCCCCAGGCGAGGTGAAGATAACCTTCACCATCGAGGCCGAGCACGGGGACGTTGTGGGAGTCGTCGATGTTGAACGAAGTGAACTGAGTCGTGCGGATGTCCCAATCGTTACCTGCCGCCTGTAGGTCACGGCGGGCGATCAAGAGCCGACCATCTTCGCGATAGAAAGTCGTGAACTGATAGTCGCCAGCGGTGACAATCGATTGGTTCTTGAAAGGTGTCGAATTGATCGAAACGCGGTCGCGAGCTAATTCGTTAGTCAAGGGGTCGTTGTCGGTGATCAAAGTCGACGTGACAAAGTCGAGTGGGTCGAGTTGGGCGGTGGCGATATTGGGCACCAACCCGATCGCAATCGCGATCGCGATCAGCTTGCAGGAGACAACAGTGAATCGATTCCAACGTTGCATGATTCGTTTTCTGTTTTGTTGTGGTCGTGGGGTGGCGCGAAGCCGGATCGGGGGGCGGGGGCGGAGGCGCGAAAACTCGGGCGTCATCGCTGCACGAACGGACCGCTCTGCTTGCTGTTCTTCCAAGTCAAGTCGAGCTTGAGATCGTCGGTGGGGCCGTCGATAGTCACTCGCAAATCCGACGTCGCCCGACTGGCGTATTCGATCGGAGCGTACCAGCGGTTGGAATTTTCGTCGATCGCTTCGACGGCCGTCACACAAGCGACGTGCGTTCCCTTGAGGACACCATCGCCGTCTTCGAAACAGCGGAGCGTAAACGAACCGTCGGGTTCAATTTTGCCAATTGATTGGCGATGCCCTTCGGGATAGATGGCGATTTGACCGAGCTTGATCGGTTCGCCATCGATGGTCACCTTGCCCGAAACCGGCACGATATCGGGATGTGCGCTACCACAGCCGAGCGCTAACAATCCGAAGCTGCCCGCGACGACAAGAGTGAGTGTAGGAGAGATCAAACTCATGAAGTGCTCGAACTGCCTTTTCGTTGTTATCAGAAAGAGAGGGATATGTTAGCTGCGTGGCCCGCCGGTCGACGTCTGTAAGCTGATGTCGGCCGCCGGCAATCGTGTCGACATGGCGCGATAGGTCGTTTCGTCGATGTCGTCGTTAATTAACCGCACGGTGCCATCGCCAAAAGCGAAATTCGCGCCGCCGGGATGGCGGCTGTTGAATCCACAGTGCGAGCCGGGCGTGACGGTCAGTCCGCCAGAGCCGGGGGGCGTGTTGAGTGGCGTAAAGGTGGTGCGCATCGATGAGTTGCAGCGATTGCCGTTGGACCAGATGTTGCTGTTGAGTTCGCTGTGGCCGTCGATCGTTTCGCCGAAGAACATGGTGTTGCTGGTGCCATCTTCGATGTGGGCGATCTTGTGCCGGGTGGCATAGTAGAAGACACCCGTGTTGTTGTACTTGAGATTGAAAATAACACCTTGCGGATCCCTGCGCTGCAGGGAGTCGTTACCGTTTGGCGGGCCGACATCGCCGGCGACGGCCGCATAGCTGCTGGTCGCCACGTCGACGTTGCTTCCGTGAGTGTATTCGGCAAGTGGCAGCCGTTCGCCATCGCTCGGACAGGTCACCTCGGGCAGATCGGTCGCCACGGCGACCAGCAGGTTCGGGTCGCTCGTCCAACCCGTCGCACCATTCCAAACGGTTTTATTTTCGATGTCGAACAGGTCGAACAAGTTTTGCTGTTCCATGAAGGGAAGCAACTGGACAAACACGCTCGCGCCTTGGAGACGCAGCTCAACGCCAGCGATGTTGCTTTGCGAAATCGGCAATTTACACTGATTGGCAGTGGTATCGCACCCTTTGCGGGCGGCGGGCAGTCGCTTGTATGTGCTCTCGTAATTCAGCGCCGCGAGCGCGATCTGTTTGAGGCGATTCGTACATTGCGCGCGACGGGCCGCCTCGCGGGCCGCCTGCACGGCCGGCAGCAACAACGCGACGAGAATGCCGATGATGGCAATCACCACCAACAATTCGACGAGGGTGAAACCGTTCCGTTTGCTTGTCATAGCAGTCTCCGAATGCGTCGCGCCATGCGCCTGAAAGAGAAAAGACCTATTAAATTATAAGTGGAAGAAAAGGAGCGGCCAGTCGAGCTCTGCGCCAAATCTGACCACACCCTTTCGTGCTGCCTTTGCCTGCTATGTTGTGCGAGTCAGGTCGACTCGCGATTGCTCTTTACTAGCGTCGACGGATGGCCACCGCAGCCAACAGTCCGAGACCAGCCAATGCCAACGTGCTCGGTTCGGGCACGGCCCCTTGGCCGACGTCAGCCAACGAACCGGACGCTGGTGCGACGTTGCCGAAGTTGGCTCGCCACAGTGTGTAGTCGTCCGCGTCGATAATGGTGTTGCCACTCCCCGACCCGGCCGCGAACGCATCGGCTTCGAGCCCACCGAGGTTGTCGCGCCACACGGTATAGTCGGCCGCGTCGACGAATCCGTCGCCGTTGAAGTCGCCCGCAAAACCGGCGGCGAAGGTGATCACCAAATCGGTTGTGTCGACGATCGACGCGGTAAAGTTCGTGGGCAGATCGAACGTGACACCAAGATCGGTAATGCCACCGGCGGCTGTGAGGAGCGTGTATTGTTGACCATTCACGGGGGTGAAGCTCCCGAGTTTGGTGACGTCGATCGTGCCGTTAAGACTGGCCGCCCCGGTCACGCTGACAAAGTCTTGACCAACTTGAGCAAACTCAAGCTCGAGCGTGGCACCGGCACTCATGGCCAGATCGCCATTAACGGTGAGCGTTTGACCCGCGAGGCGTGCATCGACCGGTTCGACACCGGTGAGCGAGAACGAGTCGAATGTGCCCACGATGCCATTGGCAGCGCTGTTCGAGCTAGCGATACCGACGGCGTTGATGGCCTCGCTGAGCAGGCCTTCCGTGTTGCGGATCACGTTGAAACCGCTACCGGTGTTGGCCTCCCAGGTGGCGGTCCAGTTGCCAGCGCCACCGGTGGTGTCGAGCGTGATGCGGATAGTGACGTCCTGGTCGTTGCCCGAAGTGTTAGCATCTACTGACCAATTTGCCGCGCTTGCGAGACCACCGTTGGTCGGGAGTGATGGGTCTCCGCTGTGAGCCACGTTAGGGTCAACCGATGCGTCGCCCCGATAGAACGCCCAAGCGACGCCTTCGACAGTACCTGTGATAAACCGCGAACCGGAATTCGTCGCGGTCGACTGACCGTTCACGAAGCCTAGGGCGAGCCAATCATTATCGCCTGAGATGTCTGAAATGCTGGTTTCGATCACGTAGGTCGAGCCGTCAGTTGGGGTAAAGCCCAGAGTTGCCGAACCGCCCGCGGTACCGGTGATTGTGCCACCGTTGTCTTCGAAGAATGATGCGGCCACCCAAGAGTTTCCACCGAACGAGGTGTCGGGAGTCGTCCCGTTGAGGGGAGCGCCACCCAAACCGTTAAAGTCGTCGCTATAGAAGGTTTGCGCACCACCAGTAGCGACACCGTCGCTACCGACGGAGAGCGTGCCGTCGACCACCATGTTGCCGGTGGTACCGGTGTTCATTTCGAGCCGGGCACTGCTGGCCACCGTCGTTACTCCGGCATAGTTGTTGCCCGTGTTGGTGAACCGGGCGGTACCAGCGTTGACGTCGACGCGACCGGTGCCGACCAAACCGCCACTACCGTCGAAGGTGTAAGTCGAGGCCGAGGTGAAGCTGACATCTCCTTGGTAGACACTGTCGGCGATCGTCACGGTCTTGTTGCCCCCGGCACCAAACTCGGTGTCGTCGAGGTCGAAGAACTGTTCGCCTCCCTGCCAAGGTGTGGTGGTGGCGACGTCCCAAGTCGAGTTGCCACCGGTTCCCGCCCACACGAGGTTGGCTTCGGGGTCAGCGACGACCAGGTTCACTTGGCCATTGGTGTTGCCGTTGACAGAAACGCTGTGCCGCGTGTTGAGTGGGTTGCCACCCGCGTCGACGATCGAGGCGGTCGTACCTGAGAAGTTTGTTGTAACGCCGGTATGGGCGATGAGGCGATAGTTGCCGACGGCGAGGTCGCCCGTGGTCGGTTTGACTTCGACAACCATCGCAATCGGTCCGGTGGTCGTCACGTCACCATCGACGCTGATGAGGTCGTTGACGGTGTTGTCGACTGTCGCCGTGAGGGTGTCGCCTAGCTCATAGGAGAGCACTCCCCCAACCGCCACCGAATTGAAGGAAACGTCGCCATTGATCTTGAGCGTGCCGACGCCATTATCGCCGGGGGTGATGGAGTTGTCGCCAAAGATCACGAGTGAAGTGCTGCCCAATTCGATGGTACCACCACCGCTAAGGGCTTGGGGAATATTCGAAACCTGGTCGATTTGCAGCGAATAGGTAGGCTGGCTGAAGTTGGCGAGGTCGAAAGTCGCCCCTTGGCTGATTTCGATCGTGCTGCTGCGAAGTTCGCTGGCTGCGGTCACCGCCAACGTCCCTGCTTCGATAATCGTACGCCCCTGGTGGTAATTGTCATCACTCGTTTCGGCGGTGGCAATCGTGAGTGTGCCAGTCCCTTTTTTCACGACTGCGATGTTGTCGATGGTGTTTGTGACTCCAATGACACCAACGGCATCGACCACAAAGTCGGTGATGCGTCCGGTGATGGTGGTATCGCCCGCGCCCGAGAAACTGAAGGTTCGCTGACCACCCGAGTCGGGACCCGAGATTGTCCCCGCGAGAGTCAACTCGCCGGCGGTCGACTCGAAATTGAATTGATTTCCCCCGGTGCCACCGATGATATTGCCGGTCCAGATGTTGTTGCCGTTGCTGGTGAGGTGGGGCACTTCGATGGCGACACCTTGGCGGGCGGCGATCGACAAGAGCTCGTTGGTAAGAGTGACGCCACCGGTGAGGGCGAGCGTGCCATCGTCGAGATTTCCTTGCACAATGGTTCGCGTGGCGACGGTGCCGTCGGCGGTGCCGAGCGTGCCACCGGGGGCGACTTCGAGCGTGCCGCCGGCGACGGTCGTGGTTCCGGCGTAAGTGTGAGCGGTGTTGAAGGTGACTGTTTCGGTCGTGAGTGTGGCGCTGGTGACGACGGTGCCAGCGCCGCTAATGACGCCAGAGAAGATTCCGTCGTAGCCCCCGCCGAGTCCGTCCCCCTGGAAGCCGAAGCTGGTGCCAGCAGCGACATCGACATCGCCTGTGATGCTCCCCACGCTAAACGCCCGCAGCGCACCGGCAGTGACGTTGGCGTCGCCTGTGTAGGTGTTTGTGCCGCTGAGAATGAGCGCACCGCCGCCGGTCTTGTTGAGTCCGTCGGTGCCATCGATCGTGGCGGAAATGACGTGGGTTCCGGCGCTGACGTTGACCGTCGCTGCGCCGGTCAAAGTCAGCGTGCCGGGGCCAGCAAGTTGGTATTGGTCGGCATCGGCGAAGCGAATTTCGTTGAGCGAAATCGGCGAGTCGAGGGTGACGACTGCTGGTGCGTTCGGCGCGGTCAGTACGCTACCGAAAACTGCGATCGTTGTTGGCACCGCGTTGCCGCTCCAATTGGCTGCCGTGTTGAAACTGCCGCCGCCGTTGACGATCCAAGAGAGAGGCGGGGCCGGGCCTTCGAGCGTGAAGCTGTTGATGGTCGAAGTGCCAGCGGCGTCGTTCGACGAGAAGCCGACATAGTTGATGTTGGGGCGGTTGGCGACTAGGATCGTTTCCATGCGGTCGACGCCGTCGCCGTTGAAGTCCCAAGTGACCTGCCAATCGGGTGCGGTGGTATCGAGCGTGATGATGAGCGACGTCGCACTGAGCGTCGGCGCAGCAAGGCTACCGGCCGTAGTTGCACCCGGTAGGCCAAGAAACGAGGTGTCAGTACCCGTTGCTCCTGCCCGACGCGAAAGGGCCCACAGCGCGGGTTGTGAGCCGGACGTGGCATTCCAGCCACCTTCGAGTGCGGCAACTCTTTGGGCGAAACCTGCCGCTAGCCAATTGAGCCCCGAACCACTGGGATTAAACGAGGCCGTTAGGGTGTAAACTCCACCCTGTTCAGGCGTGAATGGCAAGAGAGCGGTGAAAGCACCAGTCCCGTCCTGGACACCGTTATTCAGCAAATTGGTACCCGATGTCCACGTAGCCGGAATAATCGCGACGTTGGGCGCCGCGCCGTTGAGGCCGGCCGACCCGTCGCCATCAAAAGTATCTTGATAGATAACCACCGCGAGTGCCGGTGAGCAACACGTCAGCAGTGTGAAAGCAGCCGAAAGCAAAAGTCTTGTCATTGTGCGCGCCATGAGAAAGTCAACTCCCCAACTGTGAAATGAGTGATAACTAGTAAACCCCCGTGCGTTGCAGCGCGCAAACACAACAGTGCCTGCTTACGCGCAACATCTCTCGAAGCCTGTGCCCTTTGTCTGTGTGCTACCGGTCGAGGTGCCGCCTCAACCCGGTAATCGTTTTCTAGAAGTAGAGAAAAGCTTTGTCCGCCAACCGTCACCTTAAACGCAAGTTAGTTATTTTGCAAGAACCTTTTCAGGCTTTCGTCCGAAGGCATACCACTCAAGTCGCAATGCCATCGGGTTGGGAGTTTCGTAGTCCTTCACTAGCTTTTTATCCCGAAATAGGCTCATGCCATCGTTCCACACGTCGACCTCGACATCGTTCTCGCCGGCGACAAGCTCATCGCTAACATTGACAAAGCGAAATTGTTCGCGCCCGAATCGCTGTCCGTTGACCGTATCGACCCAAGCGTCGACGCGGATGGGCAATCCGTTTACGCGAACCTCCTGAACTCCGTTGTCGGCCAACATGCGGCCGAAAAGCTGAACGGTCGATGGGTCGTAACCGGTCAGGTCGAATGTCGTCCGAAACGTGTAGATCGATTCGGCTTTTGCCTCGCGCCAATCGGTCACTGAGACCCACTGCGACGAATCGCGATCGTTCGGCATGTATCGCTCGTCGGGAGTGCAGACCGAAGCATACTCCGCCTCAAATGTGGATTCTCCCTGGCCACCCGCGGGGCCAGCAACGATGCGCCAATGAGGGTCTTCGTCGCCAACGGCGAATCCGAACCCGGTGTTGTGAATATCAACGGGGCGATAAGCAACGAGGCTACCGAGCTCGAGCGCCTCGGCCGTTGCGGCGGGAACTTGTTGCTTGATTTGCCGGAGTCCTTCGCCGTCGATAACCAGCGCTTCGCCGGCGCTGACGAGCAAGCCACGGTTCGCCGACTCGCCCGCTGAGTGGGGATGGACGCGAATCAATCCCTTGATGACACTCGTCTCGGCCTGTTTGTCTTTCGATGCCGACACCGTGAATGTGGTGCCCAAGTCGACCACGTCCATGACATCGGTGACAATCGTGAACCCTTTGGCCCACTCGGCAACGTGAACGACGATATTGCCGTGGTCGAGCCGCATCTTGTCGCGAGCGAGCATGACCAGTGAACAAGGACCAGCGGCCGAAATCTCGGCACCGAACCCGACACTGATACGGGCCTCACCCGACGCGAACGAAACTCGGTCTCCCTCGCGCAACGTGTGTCCATCGACAAGAGGCTCGTTTCGCCAAACGACACCTTCTAGCTGGGCAATCGTGGCGACAGGCTCTGGGGGGCGGTCGGTGCGGAAACGGTGGGATGCGGGACCCGAATCTTCGATACTTACGCCAGTGTTGGCGTTTGTGTCGGCCACGGTGAGCCGAGTCGCCCGGTCGCTGTCGGCGGCTGGGGTTCGCCAAAATTGGGCTAAAGTAACGGCCACCAGTAAGATTGCCGCAAGCGTGAATAACCAACGATGCTTCGCATCGCCCGCGTAGCGAGGAGCCAAAAGAGCCTTTTGACGCGACTGGCAAACGGCCTCTGCTCTCACACCATCGGTCAGTACGCTGTCAGTCAAATCGACACTTGAATTCTGGGGGATTAAATTCTGGGGGATCGCCAAGATTGGCGAATCCGAGGCTCGTTCGCGAATTTCGTCGCAGACAATTTGTCGAGCACTCGCTAGCCTCACGCCTGCGGCGAGCTCGAGATGGATCGCAACATACGCGCGATACTCGGTTCGTACGTCGAGCGACGATCTTAGCATCGCCTCGAGCGAGACGCGCTCGTCTTCATTCAACTCGTCCGAGATTGCTTTCTCGAACAAGTCGATTCGACGATCGAAAGTATCGTGCTCCTGCGGCATGGAGTGCGGAATCCTCGTGTTCGGCCTTAGTGTTCGGCCTTAGTGTTCGGCCTGGGCCATTGTTGTTTGAACGCATCGATGCAGCAGCTTGCGAATCCGGGCGAGTGTTTTGTAGACGGCGCGAGCCGACCGCCCCAATTCGCCGGCCACTTGGTTGATCGGCCGATCGCCTTGGTAGCATATTTCGACAAGACTACGGTCGTCGGGTTTTAGTTTCGCGAGGCAGCCGACTAAGGTTTTTCGCCGCTGAAAGCGTAACTCGATGTCTTCCGACCCATGTTCGTCGGCCAATTTCGCCACGATATCGTTATCGAACAACAGTCGTTTCTTGGTACGCGAGTACTCGAGCGCTTTGAACTTGGCGATCGTACAGGCCCAGGCCAAGAAGTTGGTGTCTGGGTCGAACTGATCGATTCGCTGCCACATAGTCAGGACTGTTTGCTGGAATAAATCGTCGGCGACGTCATGACGCGGAGTTACCGACCAAATGAAACCCATGATTTGAGCTTCGTGTCGGGCAAGTAGGTCGAGGAAGATGTCGGGATTCATGACCGTTGCGGCCGGTAGGGGCGCAGGTGTTTGAAGAGATTCGCAAGTGTAAATGACGGTGGCGGCATCGATTGCACCCCTTAAAATTGCAAAAAAACAAATTATTTGATTCATGGGCAATTCTTCGAGTATTTGAGCTAGAAATTGGGTATCGTACAGGCAATCATGAGTGAAGAGAGGGTTTTTCGTGGCGGCAGGTTTTATCGGGCGACAGGTTTTTTCGGGCGACAGGTTTCTTCGGGCGACAGGGGTTAAGCGAATGAGATTCGATAGTGGCACACATGTTCGGTGCCTGCGACTATTCGCGATGTTGGCAATGTTTGGTGGGGTGCCAGTTCTGTCGTTGCGCGCGGGAGACGACATCGCCTTCAATCGCGACATTCGTCCGATTCTCAGTGGCAATTGTTTTCACTGTCACGGTACCGACGAGCATCATCGCGAAGCCGACCTACGACTCGACGACCGCGATGCGGCGATCGCCGATCGGGGGGGCTATGCGGCGTTGGTGGTGGGCGACGCGTCGGCGAGCGAAATCATCCGGCGCATCGAAACCAGCGACCCTGACCTGAAGATGCCGCCCCCCGAGAGTGGCAAACGGATCTCGGCCGAACAGACCGCGACTCTCAAGCGTTGGATCAATCAGGGGGCCGAATATCAGCCACACTGGGCATTCCTGCCGCCGGCTGCAACAGCAACGTCGGCATCCGCTACGTCGCCGTCCGATAGACAACCGATCGATCACTTCGTTGTCGGCGAGTTGTCGCGACGAGGTTTAACTCCCTCGCCACGAACCGCTCGGGCCACGCTGCTGCGCCGCGTGACGCTCGATCTCACGGGCTTGCCGCCGACCGTCGCGGAGCTCGATCAGTTTTTGTCCGACGAATCACCCGACTCGTACGAGCGGGTTGTCGATCGATTGCTCGCGTCGCCGGCGACGGCCGAGCGGCTCACGCAAGATTGGCTCGACGTGGCGCGCTATGCCGACACTAATGGATTCTCGATCGACGACCACCGCGACATGTGGGTCTGGCGCGACTGGGTGATTAAAGCGTTTACCGAGAACAAACCCTACGACGATTTCATTGTCGAACAGATCGCTGGCGACTTACTCCCCGATGCGACGGATCAGCAGCGTGCGGCGACCGGTTTCTTGCGTAACAGCATGAATACCCACGAAGGGGGCACAATCGCCGAAGAGTATCAAATGATCTACACGGTCGACAAAGTCGACACGGTGGCGACCGCCTTTCTGGGGCTCACGATGAAGTGTGCGCAGTGCCACGACCATAAATACGACCCGATCACGCAGCGCGACTTCTATCGCTTCTACGCCCTGTTCGACCGCAGCGGCGAACCGGGCAAGGGGGCCGCGAACGGCAACACGGCTCCCGTGCTACGTGTCGATCCCCCTCTGTTCGACGCCGACGAATGGCATCGGCGGTTGCGTCAACGCGAGGCCGAGCTCGTGGCGGCACTCGCTGAACCCCCCCCAGCCGCGGGCTCCGATGCGGTCACTCCCCCCTACGACCCTGTGATTGCTTACACAAAGAGCATCGAGCAAGAACTCGCCGTCATTCGCGCGCAACTCGATAACGATAAACCGAGTGTGATGGTGATGGACAACGGGGCCGCCGACCGCGTGACGCACCTGCGCATTCGGGGTGCCTACGACCAGCTTGGCGAAGTGGTCGAACCGGGCCTTCCCGAGTTTCTCGCGGGCGAGCGGCGCGCGAGCGATCGACTCGACCTCGCACATTGGATCGTGAGCGACGACAATCCACTCGCCGCCCGCGTGGCCGTGAATCGCTATTGGCAAATGCTGTTTGGAGTTGGGCTCGTCGAAACCAGCGAAGACTTTGGTACTCAGGGTGCTTGGCCCAGCCATCCGGAGCTACTCGATTGGCTGAGCCGCGATTTCGTTCACAACGGTTGGAACCTCCGTCGACTGCTGCGGCAGATTGTGTTGTCCGAAACTTACTGTCAGTCGTCGCATACGACGCCCGCTTTGCAACTGGCCGATCCGCAAAATCGACTGCTATCCCGTATGTCGCGGCGACGCCTGTCGGCCGAGTCGATTCGCGACAGCGCTCTCGCGATCGGCGGTTTGCTCGACACGACGACGGGCGGCCCAAGTGTTTTTCCGCTCCAGCCCGACGGTTTGTGGCAAGAAGTCAGCCACTTTGGGCACCCTACGGTCTTCACGGCCCAGGCCTACTATCCAAGTCACGGGAACGTTCGCGTGCGGAGGAGTATGTACACGTTCTTCAAGCGTTCGTCGCCACCGCCGATGTTTGCGACGTTTGACGCGCCGAACCGCGAGACGTGTACCGTCCGACGACTCGAAACGAACACGCCGCTACAAGCATTGGTGTTACTCAATGAACCACAGTTCTTCGCAGCAGCAAACGCATTCGCAACGCGGATTAGAGCGCATGCACCAGAAGGTTCAACAGCAACGAGACTCGATTTTGCGTTTCGCACCGCTCTCGCTCGCACACCGACGGTCGACGAACGACGCGTGCTCTCGGCCCGTCTCAAAGCTCTCTTGGACCAACCAATGAAGTCGCCGCCGACGGAAGAGTTTATTACGCAATCGGCAAAAACCGCGACCGCAACCGAGCAGCGCGAACAATGGGCTTGGACTATTGTCTCCAGCATCATTCTCAACCTCGATGAGGTCGTCACCAGAAATTAACGATGAGTGAGCAAAACAAACAAATCATCGGCGACGGTGTGCTCGGTTGCGATTTCGCTGGCTGGTCGCGGCGACGTTTTCTGCAAGGGACATCGGGTGGCATGGCGGCTGCCGCGCTCGGTATGCTCGCTGCCGACGAAGCGAATGCCGCGTCGGCACAGCGCGACGGTGGACTTCCTGATTTGCCCCACTTCACCGGTCGCGCCAAGCGAATTATCTATCTCTGCCAGTCGGGTGGCCCTTCGCATATCGATCTGTTCGACCACAAACCGATGTTGCTTAAGGAGCATGGGAATCCCCTGCCGAGTAGCGTGATGGGCAACCAGCGGCTCACCGGTATGACGTCGGGCCAGAAAGCTTTTCTCGTCGCGCAGCCACTGAGACAACTCAGGCAACATGGCGAGTCGGGTCGCTGGATAAGCGACCTGTTGCCCTACACGGCCGGCGTGGTCGACGACCTCTGCATCGTCAAGTCGATGAATACCGAAGCAATCAATCACGACCCGGGCATCACCTTCCTCAACACCGGTTCACAGCAAACGGGCAAAGCAAGTCTCGGAGCATGGCTCAGTTACGGACTCGGTAGCACCAATCGCGACCTGCCAACGTTCACTGTGCTCATTTCGCAAGGGACGGGAAAAAATCCCGGACAACCAATCTTCAGCCGCCTCTGGGGGAGCGGCTTCTTGCCTTCGAAGCATCAAGGTGTTCGCCTGCGAGGCGGTGCAAATCCGGTGCTCTATTTACAGAATCCACCGAGTGTGAGCCGCGCGGTGCGACGTGGTATGCTCGACGATTTGGCCAAACTCAATTCGCTGCAAGCAATTGCGACCGGCGACCCCGAAATCGAAACGCGAATCAATCAATACGAGATGGCCTATCGCATGCAAACCTCGGTGCCGGGACTCATGGACCTCTCCAGCGAGTCGCCCGCCACCTACGAACTCTATGGCTCCGAGTCGAAAATACCGGGTACCTATGCGGCGAACTGTCTGATGGCGCGGCGGCTCGTCGAGCGCGGCGTTCGAGTTGTCCAGCTTTTTCATCGTGGTTGGGACCAACACGATAACTTGCCGAAGCAACTCGCAAGCCAGTGCCGCGATACCGATCAACCTTCGGCGGCGTTGGTGACCGATCTCAAACAACGCGGATTGCTCGAGGACACGCTCGTCGTTTGGTGCGGCGAATTCGGGCGTACCGCCTATTCGCAAGGCAAGCTTGGTAGCGGTCGCGATCATCACGGGCGCTGCTTCAGCATGTGGATGGCCGGCGGGGGCATCAAACCAGGCATCGAGTTCGGCGAAACCGACGACTATGGATACAACATCAAAGCCGACGGTGTTCACATCCGCGACCTCAACGCCACGCTCTTGCACTGTCTAGGAATCGAACACCAACGATTTTCGTACAGCTATCAAGGACTCGACCAACGCTTGACCGGTGTCGAGCCAGCGTCGGTGAGGCACGAGTTGCTGGCGTAGGTCGCAGGCATTTCTAAAAACTGGCTAGCGGCGACGGCCACTTCGACGGCCGACTCAACGTGGCGAATCTTTAAACAAAAGGCGCCGCCCGGAGTCGAACCGGGGATGTCGGATTTGCAATCCGATGCCTTAGCCTCTTGGCGACGGCGCCGTTGAAATTTTGCCTTCACTTCCGTCAGACACTACGTAACCGGCAACGATTGGTCAAGATCTGCGAAGTCTTCTCGTTGCCCTGCTACCAACCCAAACGGTTGTTCCGAACAGTCAAGTTGGCGAGGACTTGCCAAGTCGACCGGTCCTACCAGTCGACTCCTTGGCGCTCGACCCGCGCTCGCTCGCGGCTCGATAGTAAGACAGCGATGCCGCAGCGAGGGTTCGTTGCCGCCGCTCGCACGACTTACTCAAACGACGAGGTGGCTGGCGATGGGGACCGCGTTGATTCAATGGAGCCTGGGCCGCTGGGGCCTGAGTGCGGCTCAACTCGAATTGGCTGCCTCGCGGGTGACGGAAGTCGCCCTAGAGTGGCTGCTAAACTCGGGTCGCCGGTTGCAATTCGCTCACGTTCGCCCGGCCGTGGCTCGCGGTTACCTGCGGGTTCAAGCGGCTCAGGCGGTGCGGCGGTCGCTCGCGCAGGGTGGTTTGGGGCTTTCGGTAAACGATCTCGTTGCCGTCGAACGTCTTGCGCTGGCTCGCTTGACCGACCGACTGATGAGTCGCCCCCGCCAAACCACCGATCGGCATACTCGCTTGGCCGCCTAAAAACGGCCGCTTGCCCGCCCAAAAACAGCGAAAGCACCGAGCGGGAACGAATCGCCGCTCGGCGCTGCGTAAGTTTTAACAGGTCGGATCACCCAACTTAGTTGGCTGGTTCTTCCGTGGCGGGCTCGTCCATCGCTGGCCCATCTGCGCCGTCTCCCGTTGCCGCTGGCGGATCGGCTGGCGGATCCATCTTCTTTTCGCCACCACAACCAACAGCTAGGCCGAGCAGGCTGCAAGCGACCATCATCAGGCCAAATTTCTTCATCGCAAAAGCTCCAATCAAACAAAAAAGTGAAACGCACGGTGGGACCGCCGTCGTACCGACTCGAATTCCTGCGTGCGGACAAGTGTCGTTGCCGCGGGCCGGCTTGGGGTGAGGCGGGAACGCGAAACAACGCTTGCCACCAAGAGTCATTCGCAAAAGCGTCAGTTTTCTTGGTAGTTGGCAATCGACTCGCGTCAACAGCGCTGCCAGCAGGCTTCTGACCCTGCTGGTACTCGTGCCATACTAGCAACGATGCCGGTGGGGTTCCACACCCTCGGCACCAAAAAAATAATCACGCAAGTCCCCCAGCCGTCAAGGTTTAGCAGCAAGGGACCGGTCGTATCGGTTCGTCTCGCAATTGTGTCGTAGGGGGTAGCCACTTTCCGATGTTGCATCTGCTGGTCGAAGTGTTTGGCCAAGCGCAAAGCAAGAGCACAATCGATGTCCGTTTCGACATTGCCAGAGGAATTTCACCATGTTTGGTCTGTTTGTCGCCTTCGCCATCGCTTTCTCGCTCGTCGCCTCGGCGGATGCGCTGGCCCAAATGCCCGCTAACAGCCCCGATATCAACGACGAAAGCTGGTATGGCGGGCCTCCCCAACCCGTTGTTGTTACACCCACTCAAATTATCCAGGCCAAAGCCCAGCAGCGGGCCCAACAACGGATGGACCGTATCGCGTCGCAGCAATGGTATGGTTTCTCGCCTTCGCGTCCCCGCACCAGTTCGACCCCTTTCACGAGCATGTACGGCGCCAGCTATCAGATGCCGGGCCTCCGGCCCGATGCCTGGACTCCTTTCCAGCGAACCACCGTGCTGATCGTCCGCTAAAGCACCACTATCGATCAGGTCTTGACGCAAAGACGCAGAGCCGCGAAGACGCGCAAAGAAATTCGTAGAAGAATGTCTTGTCATTTCGGTTCTTTGCGACTTCGCGCCTTTGCGTCGAAAAAATGAACGCAGCCAAAACCGGGCGAACCGGGGTAGCACGAAACGCGTAATAATTGTATTCTCCCTGTCGGAGAAGGTGCGGTGTTGCGACTTCATCTCAATCGAGCTATCCCCGGTCTCTAATTATCCAGAGACCTCATCTTCGACGGAGCACATGGTTTCCGAGTCAGGCACTTGCCCCAGACGGGCCAGAATGTCACTCTGGCAACTGCGGTACCGATCTGCTGCTGATTTTTGCGGCTCCCTCGGTATCGAGTCTCCCCTTCCGCGAAGGAAATAAAGGCCCCATGTCTTTGCAAACTACCCCCGATCCGGCTTCGCAGTCGGGCTTGTCGGTCGCACCGCCAACCCAAGGTCGCCAGGCGATGCACAACAACCTGACACCAATCAGCGAAACTCAGCCAACAGCGAGCGAACCCGAAGAAATCGACGGTCGCCCCGCCGCCAACAGCTTCGCCGCTTGGGCACTCGGCATTAACTGGCCAATCGCCATCTGGATTGGTGTCGTTCACGTTCTCGCGCTCGCGGCTCCTTTCTACGTCACTTGGCAGGCGGTCGTCACTTGCTTTGCGCTGGTTTACGTCACCGGTTCGCTGGGCGTCTGCATGGGTTACCACCGATTGCTCACGCACGGCAGCTTCAAAACTTACCGCCCCATTCGTTGGCTGCTCGCATTCATCGGCGGGCTTTCGGGCGAAGGCTCGGCGGTGACTTGGGTTGCCGACCATCGTCGTCACCACAAATATAGCGACCAACATGGCGATCCCCATTCGCCCAACGACGGTGCTTGGTGGTCACACATGAACTGGTTGTTTCCGAATTGGAGCCACAAATCGAAAGAATCGGTCCTCAAGAAATATGCCGGCGACATCATGAAAGATCGCATGATGATGCTCATTCACCATATGTTCCTGCCGACTCACATCCTGTCGGGAATCGCACTGTTCGCCATCGGCTATTTCGGGCAGTGGATGGGGCTCGCCGGGGGCTTTGACTCGGGCATGTCGATGATGATTTGGGGCCTCGCCGTTCGCATGGTTTGGGTGATGCACGTCACTTGGTTTGTGAACTCGGCCAGCCACATGTGGGGCTATCGCAACTACGAAACAACCGACACGAGCCGCAACAATTGGTGGGTCGCGATTCTCGCGTTCGGCGAAGGTTGGCACAACAACCACCACGCCTACCAGCGCGTCGCCTCGCAAGGTCACAAGTGGTGGGAAGTCGACACGACTTATTGGATGATTCTCGCGATGGAAAAACTGAACCTCGCCTGGGACGTGATCCGGCTGAGCGACGTCCGCCGCAAATCGGCCGTGGGCTAACGACGGCTGGCAACGATAAACGATGAGCGATGAGCAGCAAGAGCTCATCCCTCATCGCTACCTTTTTGTCGCTTTTTGACGAAAACGATTTCGTGCGACTTAGAACCTATCCCAGAACCTCAAGAATTCCGCCACAGGATGTGAGCGAAGACGAGATGCAACAAGGCTTCGTAGTTTTTGGCCTTCTTTTCCCACCGCACCAGAATGCGGCGGTAGCGATTGAGCCACGAAGCGATGC
>JBGSRO010000021.1:0-3290 GCA_041737535.1 Pirellulales bacterium
CCGTCACCTCTTGTTTCGTCTTTTGACCACTCACCACGATCTGCTCGGCGGTCTTCTTTTGACCCTCCGCAACTGATTCCCTCAAATGGTTTTGGCCCCAGTTGAGCCAGGCAATTCCGCTGCCAATCAGAATTAAACTCAGCGACACGCCGATCATCCAGTTCTTGAAGTTGCGCCGCAGGCGATCTAGCTCATCCTTGAGTCGACGCACCGCCAATTCGGTTTCGGGTTGGCTTTGCACCGCATAATAAAGATGCCCCGTCGATTGAACCGCCGCGCGGTATGCCTGCTGCAATTGCCGTCGACTATCGGCATCCGTGCGCGCAGCTTCGCTAGCGTCGCGCGGCACGTCGATGGAATCCGATTCTGCATCGCGAGGCATGTCGTCTTTTGCGATTAAGTAGTAAACCTTTTTCCCTTCGGCTCGAGCATAGAGAGCTTCATACTGCGTATAGGAAACTCGGCCAAACGTTTCATCGGGCGTTGGCGGTTCGGCTCCGTAGGCATCACCGACAATCTGTAACACAGCCGAGCAACCGTCGATCTTGGTCCGCAGCATCGGGCAGATATTTTCGCCGCTGATACCGAAGATATCTTGCCAGACCGGTTCGTAGCCCAGCGCCATCAACGTATTGGCAACAAGCTGCCGGGCCGAACGAAGTTCCTTAGAAACAGAGGAGATAAAGATGCGAGGCTTCATGTTTGCTTGCGACGCTCAAGGTTTCATGTAGGACAAAGTTTCGGAGTCGTGTCGTGTCGACAGGAAAATTTAAAGACAGGAGAATGAAGACGAAGCCGGACACCCATCATGGTAGCTCAATCATGTAACGGACGGACAACAGGAACCGCCACTTTTGCATAGACGCAAGTTTTACTGCGCCAGTTCCCGGTTTCAGTTTTCGGGAAATCTTGAGTAATTTCATCCGCTTTCGATGAACTCCGACTGGCGTTCCAGCGTCCATCGAAAGTCGTTAGTGTCTTGCCAAATCGGTTCGCACCTCAGCGCCATAAACGTACCGGCAGTGCTCCTCTCGGCATATCTCGTCATCTGCATTTGCTCGTCATGCTCGCAGGAGGATTGTGCGTCGTGACTGGAGCGTTCTTCGGCTCGCCATGGCTCCCGCGAAAGGCATTCATCCTATGGTGTGCTCCAAGCCATCCATCACGGTGCTGTGCCCCCGGTGCTCCACCCGGTGCTCCCTTGGTATTGACGGTCGAGATCATCGAAAACTTCTTTCGTCGATTTGGCTGGGCCAAGTATCTGATCAAGCAACGGCAAAGCGGACTCTTTGGTTGGGAGCGATGCCAAGGCTGCTCGGGCGCGGTAGCGTGCTCTGGCCGACTCCAATTCGATTTGAGGATCAACATTCAGAAGCGGAGTCGGAGACTTGTTGTCATTCAGATCGGCAAGCAATTGCTCACTTTGCAACCGGACCGGTGCAAGATCGGGATCGTCGCCATAGGCATCCAACGATTCCTCCGACATTCTCTTTGCCGCTTCGTAATCACCCAACCGCCATTCGCAGAGTGCCAAATGGTGACGAACGCGACCTTTCATTGCGGCTTTGGTCGACGGCGAATTATCCAAGTCGGACAGAAGCGATCGAAGTTCATCGCGGGCTTGCTCAACTTCGCCCAATTCGCGCAGGGCCGCAGCGCGGTTCATACGGATCATTAAGTCTAGTTGTTGACTATCTGGGTTATTCTCGTGAAGCGCGATCGCTTCATCGTAGAGCACAATCGCATCAGCATTCGCGCTGTTTTTGAAAGCACTGAAACCAATGGTATTCAAGGAAGCTGCCGTAGGCTTTAACAATGCATCAAGATACGGTGCCATCGGTTGTTCACTCGTCAGAAAATAGATCGCGGGCTTGCCTTGTAGTTTGTTCTGGCGATCTAACTCCGCAAAAACTTCGGCGACCGGCGTCGCAGGTCCAAGCAACCGCTCGACTTCCGGCAAAATCGATTGGTGCGGCACAGTGTCAGCCGTTGCCTCGACGACTCTACGAGCGATTTCTTCCTCGTTAACATTCATCTTCTCAAGGACTCTGCGATAGTTCGCAAGTACAGTCTTCATACCAGTGTGCTCATGTCCATTCTTGCTTGCGAATCTACTAAAGATTGCGACGCAACGGCGCATTAGTGGCTCGGCGTCCGCCAAACGTTTTGTGTCTTGGAGCAGCTGTGCTAGGTTATTGAGATCGAAGCCGACGTCTGGGTGCTCGGCACCGTGGGACTGCTCATCTATGGCCAGCGCACGACGGTACAGCGGCTCGGCCTCCGCCAAACGTTTCGTGTCCTGAAGTAACGTTGCCAGGTTGTTCAGTTTGATGGCGACCTTGGGGTGTTCGGGTCCGAAGGTCTGCTCGTCCATGGTCAGCGCGCGGCGCATTAGCGGCTCGGCCTCTGCCAGACGATTCGTGCTCTGTAGTAACTGCGCCAGATTGTTGAGGCGGGTGGCAACTTTGGGGTGCTCGGCGCCGTAGGACTGCTCGTCGATCGCCAGCGCGCGACGAAACAGCGGTTCGGCCTCCGCCAGACGGAACGTGGCCTGAAGCAATTGCGCCAAGTTGTTCAGTTTGATGGCGACTTCGGGGTGCTCGGCACCGTAGGACTGCTCGTCGATGGCCAGCGCGCGGCGCATTAGTGCCTCAGCAGCCGCCAGACGGTTCGTGGCCTTGAGCAATAGCGCCAGATTGTTGAGGTCGATAGCGACAGAGGGGTGTTCAGCTCCGTAGGATTGCTCGTCGATGGCCAGCGCACGGCGATATAGCGGCTCGGCCTCCGCCGCACGGTTCGTTTCCTTGATTAAACTCGCTAGATTGTTGAGGTCGATAGCGACATCGGGGTGTTCGGCTCCGAAGGACTGCTCGGCCATGGCCAGAGCACGGCGCATCATCGGCTCGGCCTCCGCCGCACGGTTGGTGTCCTGGAGCAACTGCGCCAGGTTGCTAAGAGCCATGGCTTCCTCGTCGGCGTTCGCTGCCAGTTTCACCGTCGCACGCAAATTTGGCTCGGCCACTTGAAAGCGAGCTAAAGTATGTTGCAATTGCCCCAATCGATTTCTCGCCTCAAACCAGTCGGGAGCTAGTTCAGCGACTTGTTCGCGAAGCTTTAGTGCAGCGTCCCATTGCAGTTTGGATTCCAGCAGTTCGGCTTCCAGCACCAGGGCCTGCAAGCTCTGGTTGCGTAGCTCTTTCTCCGAATCGGCTCGGGCCTGAGCGAGCTTGGCTTGACCCGCGTGGCGGCGAGCGTCAGCCAGGGTCGCTTCTCGCCGACTCTCCAAGTAG
>JBGSRO010000031.1:0-16603 GCA_041737535.1 Pirellulales bacterium
CCGCGGCGGCGACCGCCTCGCCCGCCATGTCGGCACCGGCGAGTGGCGTGTGGGCGATCACCTCGCCGGTCGATGGGTTATAGACGTCTTCGTAGTTGTCGGTCGCGGGGACAATCCACTTGCCGCCGATGAGGAGTGGCACAGATTGAACTTCGGTTGTTGTTGTCATAATGTTGCTCGGGTTGAATTTTTTGACGCAAAGACGCAAAGATGCGAAGCAGCGCAAAGAAAGAGAAGAGTATAGATCCGCTAAAACCTTTTTCTCTGCGCTTCTTTGCGACTCCGCGTCTTTGCGTCAAAAAAACAAACTGACGACAGCCAGTCGTCGCTTTGAGTTGTCGCGGGGTGAAGATTCGATTAAGTTACCACCAGTTGCAGGCGATACCAAGCGAACAAACTCAAGAAGGTCGATTCATGCCCCGACTTGTCCGTGGCGCGCTCATTCAAGCCACTACCTGCGAGCCGACGACGTCGCCGGTTGCCAAAATCAAGCAGGCGATGATCGACAAGCATGTCGACATGATCGCCACGGCCGCGAAGAACGGAGCGCAGGTCGTTTGTTTGCAAGAGCTGTTCTACGGCCCCTACTTCTGTGCCGAGCAAGAGACCAAGTGGTATGACTTGACCGAGCGAATTCCCGATGGGCCGACCACCAAGCTGATGCGCGAACTCGCCAAGAAGCACAAGATGGTGCTGGTGGTGCCGATCTACGAAGAAGACCTGACCGGCGTTTACTACAACACGGCAGCTGTGATCGACGCGACCGGCGAGTACCTTGGCAAGTTCCGCAAGATTCACATTCCCCACTGTCAGCCCGGCTTTTGGGAGAAGTTCTACTTTCGGCCCGGCAACTTGGGCTACCCGGTATTCGACACCGCGGTGGGCAAGGTCGGTGTTTACATTTGCTATGACCGCCACTTCCCCGACGGTGCTCGGTGCCTGGGGCTCGCTGGTGCCGAGATTGTGTTCAACCCCTCGGCAACCGTCGCCGGGCTCAGCGAGTACCTTTGGAAACTCGAACAACCGGCCCACGCGGTAGCCAACCAGTACTTCGTCGGCGCGATCAATCGCCCGGGTTGGGAAGAGCCGTGGCGGATCGGCGAGTTCTATGGCCAAAGCTACTTTGTCGACCCACGTGGGCAGTTCATCGCCCAAAGCGACAAGCGCGACGAAGACGACATTGTGTATGCCGAAATGGACCTCGACCTGATTCGCGAAGTCCGCAACACATGGCAATTCTTCCGCGACCGCCGGCCCGAGACTTATGGCGCGATTGTCGAGCTTTGATTCCGTAGCGGAAGTCGCCAAGACTTTCGGCCAATGCTCGAGGCAAATTGGACAGGATGACGGGATTGGCAGGATCGACAGGATATGTGATTGATCCCGTCAATCCTGCCGATCCTGAAATCCTGTCCGAATTCCTAACCATCGGGGTCGTCAAGCAATGCCTGCAAGCGCTCGGCGAGCTCGGGAATGAACTTTGCCGGCCATGCTTCGTCGATTAAACCAACGCCTATCAGGTCACGAAGGTGAGTACGATCCTTGTCGCGAAAAGACGTCAACTTCATCGTCACAAGCGACTCGAGTTCTAACAACTTGTAAGACTCGACCTGATCGTTCGCGACGAGCTTAGGCGCGGCCGCGTAGTAGGTCTCTTTCACCTTTTCGTCAGCAAACAGCAAATGAACCGCATCCTTGGGGCTGCCGTCGGGTCCATCGATAAACATGGGGACTCCCAGCAAGTCGTAGTGATAGAAACCGGCCCCTTCGAGCGCGGCTTTCACTGCTTGGAAGTCGCTGCGGTTCACCATGATATCGACATCAACCGTGTTGCGGGCCGCGCGTCGATCGACCGTCGACACCCAAGCCGCAACGGCGTTGCCACCAATCACCGCGTAGGGGACTCCAGCGGCGTCGAGTGCACCGGCAGCCCGTCGCAATCGTTCACGTACTTGTTCCACAGCGTGCACCATTCTGTCGAGTAGGTCATCGCCAAAACCGACGATGGTCGCGGGTCCGGCGGCAGTTGGGTTTTGCGTTTCCATGCTCTTATTGTAGCATGACGAAGGAATGGACGGGATTGCAGGATTGGCGGGATCGACGAGATGAGAATCGTGTCGGTTACATCCTCCCCTCGTACTTTTTCCCGTAAATCCCGCCGATCCTGTTATCCCGTCAAACAATAAATGCCCGAACAACGACAAATCATCTACGGCGTCGACGATCGCCCACCCTTCGTCCGCGCCGTCGTGCTGGCAATGCAGCATGTGCTAACGATGTTCGGGTCGACGGTCGCTATTCCGCTCTTGTTCGGACCGGCAATGGGAATGTCGGTCGAGCAAATTGGCATTCTGATTTCGTCGGTGATGCTGTGCAGCGGACTGGCGACCTTCGTTCAAGTGACTTGGGGATCGCGACTGCCGATCATTCAAGGCGTGAGCTTCGCCTTTATCGCCGCGTTTTTTGGCATCATCACCACTGTCGGCGAACGAGGTGGAACCCCGGCTGAGATGATGCAATACATTGCCGGTGCCGTGATTGCTGGCGCGATCTTCGAAATGGTTGTCGGTTTCTCGGGGCTGATGGGATGGATCCGCAAAGTCTTGTCGCCGGTTGTCGTCGGGCCGGTGATCATGCTGATCGGCCTCGCGCTGTTTCAGCATGGCGCTCCAAAAGCGGGAACAGATTGGGCGATCTCGGGGCTGACCATGGCGCTCGTCTTTCTGTTTTCACTTGTATTGTCGCGAACGAACCGGTGGTTTCGCCTGTTTCCAATACTTACGGCGCTAGCCGCGGTCGTTAGCCTGTGTTGGCTGCTGTCGGTGGCGGGCATCTTCAAGTCGGGCGACCCTTCCCACGTGAGTCTCGAAACCGCCCAAGCCGCCGAATGGATTCGTTATCGACCGACCGATGTCTTCTTTCCTTGGGGACTCCCCAAATTCGAAGCGGCTTTCATTGTTGCCGCACTCGCCGGCTACTTGGCGTCGATGATCGAATCGTTTGGCGACTACCATGCCTGCAGTCACATGGCCGGCGCAGGCAATCCCACACCTCAGCAAATCTCGCGTGGCATCGGCTGCGAAGGTATCGGCTGTCTGCTCACCGGCATCTTCGGCGGCTTCAGCTCCACGAGCTATTCCGAAAACGTCGGACTCATTGGGCTTACGAAAGTCGGCAGCCGCTATGTCGTGCAAATCGGCGCGGTGTTGCTCGTAATCCTAGGGCTGTTCGGCAAGTTCGGCGCGCTCGCCGCGGCGATTCCTGGCCCAGTTGTAGGTGGACTTTATTGCGTGATGTTTGGGCTCATCAGTGCCGTGGGTGTCCAGCAGTTTGCGAAGTGCGATTTGCAATCCGACCGCAACTTGCTTATCGGTGGATTCACCTTGTTTATGGGGTTGAGCATGCCGACGTACTTCGCCGCAATTGCGTTGCCAAGCGACATCACCACGCCGGGGCAAATGCTCGCCGCGTACAAACCTACGGCCCAGCCAATTCTTTCAGCCATGCCAACGTGGCTGTCGCAGATCGCGGTGTCGATTGGATCGACCGGCATGGCAGTCGCCGCGATTGTGGGCCTTGTACTCGACAACATCATCCCTGGCAGCACACGCGAACGCGGGCTTCACGACCCGGGCGTCCTCGTTCCCGAAGCGGGCGACGTGGGGGAACCGAATTGAAACTAGACAGGATTACGGGATCGGCAGGATTTACGGGAAAAGAAAGTTGCTCAGAAAAAAATCCCGTCGATCCTGCAAATCCTGACATCCTGTCCAATTAAACACGAAAGAATGATACATGGCCATCGACGCACGACTGCAGCTTCCTATCGCCGACCACCAGCCGACTCCCTACGACGGTCCGTCGGCCGACGAAGTGATCGCCCTGCGGCGTCAATACGTTTCGCCCGGCGTCATCACCTACTACAAACAGCCGTTGATGATCGTCGAAGGGAACATGCAGTATCTGTGGGATGAGAAGGGGCGGCAGTATCTCGACGCTTTCGCTGGCATTGTGACCGTGAGTGTCGGCCATTGCCATCCGAAGATTACCGAAAAGGTGCAGGCCCAACTCGGCAAGCTTCAGCACACCACCACCATCTACTTTCACCCGACGATCGGCGAGTTCGCTGAGAAGCTGGCCGAGAAAATGCCGTTGGGTCTCTCGCGAACCTACTTTACCAACTCGGGGAGCGAAGCCAACGAAGTTGCGGTACTTTCAGCACGCGAGTACACGGGCAACAGCGAGGTCATCGCGCTGCGCAATGGCTATCACGGTGGCACCGCCACGACGATGGGCCTCACGGCTCACGGCACCTGGAAATTCAAACAAAACCAGGCTCCCGGCATTCATCACACACATGCTGGTTACTGTTATCGCTGTCCTTATGGGCTGACTTATCCATCGTGCGACTTGAAATGTGCTCACGACATTAAGGATGTCATCCGTTACCAAACGCCGGGCGAGATTGCCGCTTTCATTGGCGAGCCGATTCAAGGTGTCGGCGGGGCGGTCACTCCGCCCTCTGAGTTCTTTGGCATAGTTTACGACATTGTCCGCCAACATGGGGGTATTTGTATTGCCGACGAAGTCCAGGGAGGTTTTGGCCGCACAGGCACCCACTACTGGTCGCACCAAAACTGGGGCGTCACGCCCGACGCCATCACGATGGCCAAGGGCATCGGCAATGGAGTTCCGCTCGGCGCGTTCACCACCACCGAGCCAATCAGCGAAGTGATGAAAAACCGGGTTCACTTCAACACGTTTGGCGGCAACCCCATCAGCATGACACAAGGCCTCGCCACGCTCGAGGTCATCGACGAAGAAGGGATTCAAGAAAACGCGCTCAACGTCGGCAATCACCTCAAAGCGGCGCTCGAAGACTTGCAAGAAAAGCACTCACTCATCGGCGAAGTCCGCGGCATGGGACTGATGCTGGGCGTCGAACTCGTGCGCGACCGCGAGTCAAAAGAACCCGCCAGCAGCGAAGCGGCTACCATTATGGAAGCGATGAAGGAGCGACAAGTCATCATCGGCAAAGGAGGCTTGTTCGGCAACACGCTCCGCATCAAGCCACCGATGTGCTTGACGATCGACGACGCTGATTACTTGGTGGCGATGCTCGATGAGTGCTTTACGCTCTCGTAATGGACAGGATAACGGGATCGGCGGGATTTACGGGAGAGTTTTGTGAATGAGCCCTATCAATTCGGTGAACTGACTCGACGTGTGATCGGCTGCGCTCACAATGTTTATAATTCTCTGGGAAGCGGGTTTCTCGAGTCAGTCTACGAGAAGGCATTGCTGATCGAACTGGAAGCGGCCGGAATCGTGGCTCAAGCGCAAGTGCCTCTCGAGGTAATGTACCGTGGTCGCGTCGTCGGCAAGTTCTTCGCCGACCTTGTAATCGAGAACGTGGTGATTGTCGAACTGAAAGCTACCGACGCGATCGACAAAGCACACGAAATCCAATTGGTAAACTACTTGAGCGCTACCAGCCGCGAAGTTGGTCTCGTCATCAATTTCAGCCCAGACGGAATCCAAGTTCGTCGAAAGGTCCGCGATCTCAACTCACTCAAACCGAGAGAATAGCTCCTGTCAATCCTGCCGATCCCGTTATCCTGTCCATCAACTCCGTCAATCTCCCCATGCCCACACTCGCTACCACCGTCAACGGACTCAAACTCCCCAATCCCTTTGTCATCGGCAGTGGGCCGCCTGGTACCAATGCCAACGTCATCTGCAAAGCGTTTGACGAAGGCTGGGGGGCCGTCGTTTGTAAGACGGTTAGTCTCGATGCGTCGAAGGTGGTGAACGTGCAGCCGCGCTACGCACGGCTGCGGAGCCGCGTGAGCAACGAGGTATATGGGTGGGAGAACATCGAACTGATTAGTGATCGATCGTTCGATACCTGGATCGACGAGTTTAAGCAGATCAAAGACAAACATCCCGAGGGCGTGCTGATCGCTTCGATCATGGAAGAATACAACCGCGACGCTTGGCACGAGATTGTCGAGCGGTGCGAGGCGGCCGGTGTCGATGCGCTGGAACTCAACATGTCGTGTCCCCACGGATTGCCCGAGCGGCGGATGGGGGCCGCGATGGGTGAGAACCCCGACCTGCTCGGCGAGGTGTGTGGCTGGGTGATGGAAGTCGCGAAGACACCCGTGTGGGCGAAGATGACGCCTAACGTCACCCACATCGAAGACCCCAGCCGCGCGAGCCTCGGGGCCGGTTGCCAAGGCATTGCCGCGATCAATACGATTCGCAGCATCATGGGTGTCGACCTCGAAACACTGCGCCCCGAGCCTTGCGTTGAAGGCTATACCACACCCGGCGGCTATTCGTGTCAGGCGGTCAAACCGATCGCGCTGCGAATGGTCATGGAGGTCGCCCGCGTGATTGAGGGGGAATATCCCGAGGCTACGCTCAGCGGAATTGGCGGAATCGAGACGTCGGCCGACGCGGCCGAGTTCATTCTATTGGGTGCCGACACGGTGCAGGTCTGTACGGGCGTGATGAAGCAGGGCTATCGCCTCGTTCACGAACTTCGCGACGGGCTGCTGGAATTTATGGCGAAACACCGCTTCGAGACGCTGGCTGACTTCAAAGGGCACTCGCTACAATTCATCACGTCTCACAGCGACCTCGTCAAACGCCAAGCGGCCGCCAGGGCCGAAAAGCAAGCGGCTGCCGATCGCAGGAAGATGATTAAAGCCGATGCCGAATGGGACGGTGACGATTTTGTCGAGCAAAGCGACGCGCTGGCTCGAGGTTAATACGACGACGCAACGTTTTTTATCGATCTCATTTACCGAAAGGGTGCGAACATGGAACTCATCGATCAACTCGTCAGCCAACTTGGTGTCTCTAACGAACAAGCCGAAGGGGGCGCGGGCCTGCTCTTCAAAATGGCAAAAGAGAAGCTCAGCAGCGGTGACTTTTCGCAAATTAGTGACCTGCTGCCAGGCCTCGGCGACTTGATCGGCAAGGCTCCCTCCGCCGATGCCGATGCGAGCACAGGTGGGGGAATCATGGAAGCCATCGGTGGTATCGCGAAGTCGGTCGGTATGGGCGACATCGCCGAAAAGCTCGAAGGCCTCGCTGGAGTCGCTGGCGGTTTCGGTAAGCTCAACCTCGATGCCGAAATGGTCAGCAAGTTCGCCACCATTATCATCGAGTATCTTAAAAAGAACGGCGGCGAAACGATCGAACTTCTGCTCAAGACCGTGTTCAAGTAAACGCGATGCGAATGCGGATTGCGGATTGCGGAGTTCGGAATCAAGAAAAGCACGACTATTCCGCAGTCCCTCTGCCGCACTCCGCATTTCCACCATGTCCGACCACGAAACACTCGGCTCGTTCTATCTCGGTAACCACTACGACATGGCCGTCGGCGCGACGACCGGTGGCAAACTGCTTTACGATAGCCGCGACTTGACGACCCATGCCGTCTGCGTCGGGATGACCGGCAGCGGCAAGACGGGACTCTGTCTTTCGTTGCTTGAAGAAGCCCTGCTCGATGGTGTCCCCGCGATTGCGATCGATCCCAAAGGGGACCTTGGCAACTTGTTGCTTGTCGATCCCGAGTTCAAGGCCGAGTTTTACGCCGAGTGGATCGACCCGGGCGAGGCGACTCGCAAGGGCGTTGCGCCCGACGAATACGCGGCGCAAGTTGCTATGAAGTGGAAGAGCGGCTTGGCCGCGAGCGGCGTTTCCGACGATTCGATCGCCCGCTACGCGGCCATCGAAAAAGTGATCTACACGCCCGGCTCGACCGCGGGCATTCCGCTGTCGGTGCTGAAGAGCTTCGACGCCCCACCGGCGGAATTGCTCGACGATGCCGAGGCGTTGGGCGATCGCATCGCGTCGACCGTTTCGGGTTTGCTGACGCTGATCGACTTAGACGCCGATCCAGTGCAGAGCCGCGAGCACATTTTTCTGTCGACGCTGTTGGGAACCGCTTGGCGGGCGGGGCGAAGTCTCACGCTTGCTGAGTTGATTCGCGAGCTGCAGAATCCCCCCTTCGATAAAGTCGGTATTCTCGATCTCGACACGTTCTTTCCCGCCAGCGAGCGAACGAAGCTCACGCTAAGGCTCAACAACCTGCTCGCGTCGCCAACCTTCAGCGGGTGGATCGAAGGGGCTCCGCTCGACATTGGCAAGATGTTATTTGGCGACGACGGGAAGCCAAGGCTCGCGATTCTTTCGATCGCTCACCTCACCGACAGCGAGCGAATGTTCTTCGTCACGCTCCTCTTGAGCGAGCTGCTGGCATGGATGCGGACGCAGCCCGGCACGAGTAGCCTGCGAGCACTGCTCTACATGGACGAGGTGTTCGGCTACTTCCCGCCACTGGGGAATCCACCGAGTAAGACGCCGATGCTTACGCTGCTCAAGCAAGCGCGGGCGTTTGGTCTGGGCTGTGTGCTGGCGACACAAAACCCGGTCGACCTCGACTACAAAGGTCTCAGCAACGCGGGCACATGGCTGCTGGGTCGACTACAGACCGAGCGCGACAAAATGCGAGTGATCGACGGGCTCGAAGGGGCCGCCTTGCAAGCCGGCGGGGGCGGGTTCGACAAACGGGCAATGGAAGCAACGCTTGCTGGGCTCGGGAGCCGCATGTTTCTCATGAACAATGTCCACCAGTCGCATCCCGAGGTGTTCATGTCGCGTTGGGCAATCAGCTACTTGCGTGGCCCGCTCACCCGGTCGCAAATCAAACGACTAATGGACCCAGTCCGCGACAAATATCTGCCCGCTGCTAGCGAAGATCAACTCAAGGCAACAGCCACAATCGCAGGTAGCCGGCCGATTGTACCGGGTGACGTCGCGGAGTTGTTCGTTGAACCGATCGAGCGAACCACGACGAGTGACGTCATTGAGTACCGACCGGGACTGCTCGGCGAGGCAAAGCTGCATTTCCAGCAAACGAAGGGCGACATCGACGTATGGCGACACCTGGCCTTAGTCGCCACAATTCACGACGACGTGCCGAGCGACGTTTGGGGAAATGCGATCACACCCGACTCGGCCCCTCGCTGTGGCAAAAGCCCGCTGCGCGATAGTCAGTTTGCGAGTCTGCCGAGCGCGCTTGCCAACAGCAAGACCTACAAGACAGTTGCCCAAAATCTCGAAGCGCATCTTTATCGAGCCGAGCGGCTCACATTGTGGCAGGCCCTGCTGCTCGACGCGACATCGCAGGTCGACGAAACGGACACTGACTTTCGCAAGCGGATGCAAAGCGAACTCGAAGCGCGGCACAACGATGAAAAAACGCAACTCGAAAAATCGTTCGCCAAGAAGATCGCCGATGCCAACACCCGCGTCGCAAAAGCACAAGCGTACTACGACGAGCAAAACTCGCAGTTCTGGGTGAGGATCGCCAGCACGTTCGGCAAAGTGCTCGATCTCCTTGTCGCCATCGTCGGCGGCAAAGCCACCTCACGTCGCACCACCAGCAGCACCTCGGCCGCCCGCCAAGCCGCCACCGAGCGGAGTCAAGCAACGCGCGCGAAACAGGCGCTCGACGACGCAAAAGCAAAGCGGGATGAGCTCGAAGAGCAGCAGAAGCATGAGACGGCACAGCTCGGCGAGAAGTATGCCCCGGAGTCACTCGCGATTACGAAGGTCGAAATTCCCCCCAAGAAAAGCGACATCGCCATCGACCGGGTGGCTTTGGTGTGGCTCCCTGGGCGACTCAACGAGGGGCGATGGATGCCTTTGTATTAATCGCAGAGGTGACGTTAGTCACCGGGGTGGCCAACAACTTCCTTCCTTCGATTGCGATATTTTTCACAAACGACCGGGTGTCATTTGAAAATCGGGCGGCTAGGGAAAAACCGCCACGACGCGGCGAGCGCCACGCGCACAGCGAAAAGCTCACCAAAGGATCCTGTTTATTGACACCCTTGCATCAGAAACTCGACGACATCAATACTGTTTTCAATGGCAAAACAGCCATTGATTGAGTTTTCGAGGTAAGTACGCGCGCGAGGATCAACCGACTTGGCAGTTCACTGCTGGTTCTGATCGAGAGCGGTCGCGCCAAGTCCGCCGTGTACTTGGCGCTCGTTGCGTCGTGGCGGTTAGCTGAAGAACGACCGGCAAAAAATGTCGGGGCATTTTGCCAAATCGGGAAGTTAATTCGCGGGCGATCCTAAGTTCAATTACCTCCGATCCATCGATCAACCGCCAAATCTCGCTATAATCAACCCATGAGCCTTGGCAACCGATTCGCTCAAAATTCCACCTTCGCAAGGAGGGACACACACATGGCGAATAGCAGAGTTCCGGCAGCCGGTGTCGACGGCGACGAGTATTACCTTACACCCGAACAGGTCGCCGCCTTCCATCGCGAGGGCTACATCGTCGTCGACGATGTCGTGAGCGAAGCGGAACTTGCGCCGATCGAGGCGATCTACCAGCAGTTCATGCAGGGCGATGTACCCGATATGGGGCGAGATTTCTGTGACATGAGCGGTCCCTACACGCGGGCGTTCGAGGACTTTCAGATTGTCAATGCCGTGTTGCCGAGAGTGTATCGGCCCGAACTGGTGGGCAACATCTTTGAACGTCGCGCGGTGTCGATTGCTCGGCAATTGCTCGGCGACACGGCCACGCTTGACTACGACCAACTACTCGCCAAGCGGCCGAAGCAGGGTGCGGCCCAATTCGCGTGGCATCAAGACCTCGGATACTGGCCATCGACTCCGCAGTTCGACACGTTGACGGCGACCGTTTCGCTGGCGCTCGACGATGCCGACAGCGAAAATGGCTGCCTTCAAGTGGTGCCCGGTTCGCACCGCGAAGCCCGCTTGCGGCCACACCGACCGATGCTCCGCGCTAGCGTCGGGCTCAACGAGCGCGAAGAGTCTCACACACTGGCTGCCGAGCTAGGCGAAAATGACCGGGTCGTCGAGTTGCCGGTCAAACGCGGCAGCGTGAGTGTTCACAACGAGCGCATCCTGCACGGTTCGCCCGGCAACCGCTCGGATCGCTGGCGGCGCACCTACATCGTTGCGTTTCGTCATCAGGAGTTGGTCGACTACGAAAGAAGCATCGGCTTTACACATTCGCACAACGACAAAATTAACTGGGTCACTCATCTTGAGTCGTTGGAAGTGTAGTTGGTTTTGTTATTATTTCTCATACAATCACGGCAGGGTGATGACCATGATAGAGACATCAATATCAATGACACACGCGACCGATCGCCGCGGTTTTCTTAAAGGGGCCGTGGCCACCGTAGCGCTGATGGGCGGACTGGGCATCGCACCAGCCCGCGCGGCGTCGCCGAACGAAAAATTGCAACTCGCGTTTATTGGTTGCGGTGGGATGGGGAACATGCATCTGGATTGGTTCGCCAATCGTGCGGATGTGCGAGTTGTTGCCCTCTGCGATGTCGATCGTGACCATCTCGAAAGAGCCAGTCAGCGAGCACCCAACGCTCTTAAAACGTCCGATTTTCGCGAGGTTGTGGGGCGCGACGATGTCGATGCTGTGATCATCGCGACGCCCGATCATTGGCACGCGCTCGTCGCGGTGTCGGCGGTCAAAGCGGGCAAACAAATCTACTGCGAAAAGCCACTCGCCAATTCGATTGGCGAAGGGCGGGCCATCGCCGATGCCGTCAAGCAGGCTGGCGTCGTTTTGCAGACTGGATCGCACGAACGTTCTAGCCCTGGCGCGACGTTGGCGAAGCAGCTCGTCGCCTCAGGCAAGTTGGGACAAATCGAGCGTGTCGAAATTCGCCTGCCTAATACGGATGCTCACCTTCGCGAAGTCGAAAACTTTCGCTCGCCACCGGCCGACAGTAAGCCGCCCGCCGCGCTCGACTACGATGCATGGCTCGGGCATACGCCGCTCGTGCCCTACAACGAAAAGCGTTGTCACTTTTGGTGGCGATTTCATTCGCGCTATGGCGGTGGCGAGATGACCGACCGTGGGGCTCACGTCATCGACTTGGCTCACTATATTTTGGGGCTCGATGAAACAGGTCCGGTGGTCGTCGACGCCCAGGGAGAACCGCCCGAGGGGAGTTTCTTTGATGCGTTCATTACCTTCAAGTTTGTGAATACTTACGCCAATGGACTCAAACTGCTTGGTAGCAACGCCGAGCCCCGTGGTCTCACCATCGTCGGCAGCGAAGGCCGGCTGGCAGTTGCTGTGCATGGCTGTGAGTTGACCGCTGAGCCTGGTTCGCTGCTCGATGGGATCAAGCAGAGTCACATCGACACCTACGGGGCGCATCGCGAAAACTGGTTGGCCGCCATTCGTGGCGATGCTGCGGTGGTGGCACCCGTCGAGGCAGGGCACAGGACTGCCAGCGTCTGCCACCTCAACAATCTCGCGATGCGGCTGGGCGAACGGCTGCAATGGGACCCCGCCAGCGAAAAGTCGCATTCCCGGGCCGCGAATGCACTGCTGATGCCCGAGATGCGGGAACCTTGGGTTTTGTAAAGTTCGCTGGAAAAGTGCGGACTTCACTGGCTCGCCTTCGTGTGAGCGGCCATTTACACTGAGAGTTCTGCCGAAGCCCCTGCACCCGTTGAATTTGCCCCCGTGAAGACTTGTTTTCTACTGTTCGTCGTGCTGCTGCTAGTCGGTTGTCAGCCATCGGTGAGTTCGCGGCTCTTAGGGACTTGGCAAGGTGTTCCCGATTCACGGGCGGGCCAACTCGCCCGCGACAAATCGCGGGCAAAGAAAACGAACGACTCGCAAAATGCCGCGAAAGAAACCGACGGCCGCTCGATTGTTGATGGCCCGTCGGTTGTTGATGGTCAGACGCTCGCCGCCAAACTTGAAGAGCAGGCCGAGACGAAGCCCGCTCCACCGAGCGATCTCGAATCACTCGACTTTACGATTCTCATTGAATTCGCCGCGCGCGGTCGGGTGACGATGCAACTCGTCGGCGACGCGACTTCGCTTGCCGGTACTTGGCAAATTATCGAAACTCGCCCCAATGGGGCACTCGTGGAAATCACCCGGCTGAGGCGCACGACTGACGACCAACAAGAGAAGCGACGGTTTGAGATTACCTTCGAAGGCGACGACGCAGCGGCCGGTTTTCGGCTCAAGGAGTCGGGAGCCGATCCCCGGTTTGGGCTGCTCTACTTCTCTCGCGTCGCCGTAACAATCCCCTCGCCCCCTGTCGCACTCGACAATCGGGCGGTGCGCGACAAGCCCCAGGACAATTCCGAATGAGCGATCGCGAACGCTGGATCATCTACCCGCTGTTGTTCATGGCCTTGGGTGTCGCGCTCCGCGACAAAATCATCAAAACCACCGCCAGTGAGCGCATTCAAAGTCAGAGTCTGCTCGTCGCCGATAGCACCGGCAACGCGATTGCTGTGCTAGGGCATGAGCGGTTCGATCGTTCGATGACGGCCGGCAAAGACTTACTTGCGGTCGACATCGTCAACGCGCGGCAATTCAATCTCGTAAACGAAAGAGGAGCCATCGTTTCGACCCTGACCGCGAAAGCGGCGAACGTCAATGGACGAAGCGACTACGTCACGAGGCTCAATAGCCGATTAGTGGTCGATCATCTCGAAACGGGTGAAGCCGATGTTAATGTCTTGCGATCAAACGTAAGTCAGTCGGGCGTCGCACTCGCCAGCGACTACCGCCGGATTGTCGATGGGCAAGCCGTGTCGCTCTTCTACTTGCTCGATGCCGGTGCCAAACCACCGTCGACGATACCGGCCGCCGAAAAGCCGGAAGCGACTAAGCCGAGCCCTGAATAGCGGAGTAGACGACCTCCATACAAGCGCAAAGCACACGCGGGTGTGTCGCGGCCAAAGGTCGATCGCCTGCAATTTTCGTTTCCACACTTGCTGGCACTGCGTGCTCGTATTTGATCGATGGCAGAAGGGTTTTCTTGCTTTACAGTCACCGGCAGACTGGCGAATAAATCGGTCACCGGATACGATTAGTCATGTAGTTAATGCCAATCACCCGCATCTCAATCACCTCGTCACACCACAGGGGAGAATCCCTCATGGCCGCCCTGAAAACAAGTCCGCAATCGATCCTCATCGTCGGCATCATACTAGGAGGCCTCGTGAGCTGGAACCTGCGCGACTACTGGCAAGACAACGACCAAGCCGAGTTCTGGTCGAATGTCAAGCTTAACGCGTCGGCGACCGAGAACCACGATAACTTTTCGATCGCTACTGGCATGGTCGATGCGGGAGTCGAAGCACTCTATTTTCTCGATTACCTGACCGGCGAATTAAAGGCCGCTGTCATCAATCGCCAGACCGGCAAATTCACCGCTTTCTTCCAATACAACATCACTCAAGATTTTAGCGGTGCCGGCGGCGGGAGCCCCAAGTATCTGATGATCACCGGGCTGGTCGATATGCCGCGAGGTCGGGCAGGGTTTCAGCTTTCGCAATCGGTTGTCTATATTGCCGACGCCACGAGCGGCACGGTCGCCGCTTATATCATGCCTTGGAACTCGTCGATGATGGCCTCTGGCAAGCCCCAGGCTGGCACCTTCCAACGGCTCGACATGAAACAATTCCGCACCACCGTCGTGCGCGACCAATGAAGCCGATTCCGTGAAACCCTTGCAGATTCAACTTAACGGCGCTCCCCATGACCTAACGGAGCCAACAACCGTCGCCGCGCTTGTCGCCGCGCTCGGCCTGAATCCTAAGCTGGTGGCCGTCGAACGTAATGCCTCGCTCGTCCCTCGCGCGACACATGCGGAAGTCGAACTCGCCGAGGGAGACGCAATTGAGGTCGTCACTCTCGTCGGCGGCGGTTAATGGTGGAATGGTGAGAGATGAAAGTTCGACGTAGCCGGATTCGCAAGAATTCGGAAACCCTCGCGTGACGCTCCGAAGTGTTGCCACTTCGGCTACGATTTTTCTCTAAGCCTGCGCTTTCTATGAACGCCACACTCACTAACAGCGACTCGCTGCAGATCGGCGCCCACACCCTCAAGAGTCGGCTCATCGTCGGCACCGGCAAGTATGCGAGCCACGAGCAAATGGCCGAGGCGCTCGATCGCTCGGGAACCGATTGCATCACCGTCGCCGTGCGCCGCGAGCGGCTCGTTGATGCACAGGGGCGAAGCTTGCTCGCCGCGATCGACACGAGCCGCTACACGATTCTCCCCAATACGGCCGGCTGCTTTTGTGCCGACGATGCCGTGCGCGTCGCGCGGCTTGGTCGAGAGATCCTCGAAGGGATCGAGAACCCGGGTGCCGATTGGGTGAAGCTCGAGTGTCTCGCCGACACGCGGACGCTGCTCCCCGATCCGATTGAAACGCTCGCGGCGACCGAGCGACTCGTGGCCGATGGTTTTCAGGTGCTCGTTTATTCGAGCGACGACCCGGTCCTCGCCCGGCGGCTTAAGAACGCAGGGGCGACCAGCGTGATGCCGGCCGGCAGCCCGATCGGTTCGGGCCAAGGGGTGCTCAACGCCAATAACATTCGCATCTGTCTTGAGTATCTCAAAGAAGACGACCCCACATACCCGGTGATCGTCGACGCCGGTGTCGGCTCGGCAAGCGACGTCGCCATTGCGATGGAACTCGGCATCGACGGCGTGCTGCTCAACACAGCCATCGCCCACGCCGACGATCCATTGCTGATGGCCGACGCCATGCGGCACGCAATGGCCGCTGGGCGGCTGGGGTACCTGGCGGGGCGGATTCCCAAGCGGTTGTACGCCTCGGCGAGTAGTCCGGAGGTGGGGGTGATTGAACTGTCCCGGCGTGCGGATTAGCAAGTTTTTTGTTCAAGGCTTGCAATAATATGGGGGCAAATCGCTTCTATATTGCTGGCAGCCTTGAATATGGAAGAAAGCGATCGCACGCCACAACGAATCGACAAGAACGAATGATTGCTTTATCGAGTAAACCATCCAGCTTGATCGGAATGTGCGTGAAATAACCCGAGAAACTCGATAGCGTCCCCTTCGACTTGGTGCAGCAACACATAGGGGAAGTTTTCGATGGGCGATGCGCGAATCGAGCCTCGAAGACATGAGGACGCTCGCGGCGATTTCTCGACGAAGCGAAACTGTTGCCGAATGCGTTGTCGAAAACGATTGCCCAATTCTATCGAGATATCGTCGTAGAAATCTGTTGCGGCTTGCAAATTGTCGGCAAATGACGGGTGGAAGCGAATCGTCTTACCCATCGACTCGCCGCCATAGCTCAGCTTCGTCAATCGCAATTTCGGGATTCGCCCGCAATTCGCCCGCACGCCGTTCTGCTTCGTCAAGTATTGCGTCTGGAACTATGAGTGGTTCCGGTGACTTGGCGATCTTGTTCCACACTTCGGTCACTAAGCGAAGTCTCTCGGAATTCGACATGACATCAACGTTAATGGATTGCATCTCGCATATACCTCGTTGGAGAATTGGAAGCGTTGCCTTATTCTATCTACGAGACAACGCAGACTCAATTTAGGTCGAGCCGATTCAATGACTGCAATCGGCGAAAGCGAGATATTGTCAATTCCTGTGGATGAGATTTTCCAGAATTCAGGCGGCGTCCTTGGTTTGCTTGACTCCGTCGATGAATTTCACACCGGCAATCACATCGGGCAAGAGGGAAGAACTACTCAGTACGCGCCACTTTCG
>JBGSRO010000046.1:0-8612 GCA_041737535.1 Pirellulales bacterium
GCATCGCTTCGTGGCTCAATCGCTACCGCCGCATTCTGGTGCGGTGGGAAAAGAAGGCCAAAAACTACGAAGCCTTGTTGCATCTCGTCTTCGCTCACATCCTGTGGCGGAATTCTTGAGGTTCTGGGATAGGTTCTAAGTGGGAAGTACAAAAGAACGCACAATGCCATCAAATATCGGCGTTAGCCGACGAGCTACGTCTCGTCGGAGTCGCAACTCAGTTGGTTGACCACTGTGCAAACTTTCGATGACGCCACTTAGACGATGGCGAGGATTCTACGGCGGAATTCGCGTGAATCGGTACGACTAGCCGAGGGGCCTTCGGTCGACGGTGAACTTCCACCGGCCGTGTTGATTCCGCGAACGACTCAGCCGAAATTCGCAACGCAGCACGCGGCTGCCGACGAAACCTTCGCCACTGGTTGGCACGGCCTCAAATCCACCGGCTCCTCGCGCGTAAATGTCGAACACCACCTCGTCGCCCCGCGCGTCGGCAATCCAGTATTCGTCGATGCCCGCGTCGTAGTAGGCCTTCATCAACAGTTTGGTGTCTCTTCGCACCGAACTATCGCTCACGACCTCGACGACCAAATCGGGAGCACCGACGAGTTCAATAGAATCGTCGGGGTCACTCTTACTCGGCGTCTCTCCGCATCGGCCCGAGTTCAAAGATTCGTGAGAGACAAAAACGATATCGGGCTCAGCCGACAGAGAAACTTCGGGTGTCGCGATGCGAGTACAATCGAGGAATACATAGCCGAGGTCGTCATCGTCGACCCGATTCATCATCGCTCGCGCGAGTTGAGACTTGGGTTGACCGTGACCGAAGAGCTTCTCTGGCGACATGTCGATCTCCACTCTCCCTGCCACATAGTCGATACGACCCTTTTCGGGGAAGTCGTCGCTCTGGGTCCATTCGCGAAATTGCTCGAACGACATGGCCGGCACCGGCAGCGTGAAAGCCGTCGGGAAATCGCCGGTGATGCTGAGGGTGTGTTCCATGTTCTGCATTGTCGCTCCGGCTTGCCGTCATTGCAAACGTTTGCCCTTCGGCGCAGCCGACCGAACACGGTTAAGAATGGCTGGCAAATAACTTCCTTCCTTCGATTGCGATATTTTTCTCGAACGACCGGGTGCCATCTGAAGATCGGGGAGCAGAGAAAAAACCGCCACGACGCGGCGAGCGCCACGAGCACAGCGGAAAAACTCACGAGAATATCCTGTTTATTGACGTCCTTGCATCAGATACTCAACTTTGCCAATGTTGTTTTCAATGGCAAAACAAGCATCTATTGAGTTTCGGAGGTAAATGCGCGCATGAATTAAATGACTTGGCAGATCAGTGAAGGTTCTGATCGTGAGCGGTTGCGACAATTTTGCCGTGTACTTGGCGCTCTTTGCGTCGTGGCGGTTTATTGATTGAAACACGACCGGCAAAAAATGTCGGGGCAGTATGCGAAATCGAGAAGTTAAGTCGCGGGCGATCCTTAATCGACAATAGGCGGCGTCGTACCCCACGTCGCACAGCAAACTAGCCACTACCGGAGAAAGCGCATTATCGATCAGTAATTTCATACCGCGCCGAGCAGCGGAAGTTCGCGCTCCCGCAATGCCTCGGCCGCAAAGGCAAGCGCTTCGCCAACGTCCCCTGCTTGCAGATCGGGATAAGCGGCGACGATTTCAGCTACCGACATGCCGTCAGCAACCGTGCCAACAACAGTCGCGACGGGAATACGCAATCCACGCAAGCAGGGTATGCCCCCCATTTGTTCTGAGGAAACGGTGATACGCTCGAACTTCATATTGGATAGCCCCGACCAAAAACGTGACTGCAACCCCCTCCATTTTACCGCAACCAAGCAGCAGTTGACAGTCGAACTATTTCATCGCAGAACATTTGCCGCGATACTGTTCGCGAGTACATCACTCGCTGGCGAAGTGCGGGCAGGCAGAGCCCGATTCGCAAGAATTCGGAAGCACTGGCTCAACGCCCCGAAGTGTTGCCACTTCGGCTGCAAGCGGACTCAACTGTGATATCCGGCAACGAGGCTATTCGGCAACGAGCGAAATCATGAAACCAACCAACCCTAGCAGCAACACGAACAGCAACAGCCCTACGAAGATCCAGACGATAATTGATGTCTTGTATTTGATGTGGGGTGTCTGGCGGCGGATTTCGGCGTACTTCTTACTGAATACGAACTCTCCTTTTTTCGACGTCACGAGATAGAGCCCATAGCCGTTGATAAAGGTGCCAATTGGAAACCCTAGCAGCCCGATCGCAAATAGAATCGTCGCCGCGGTTTTCACTTGGGGCTTAAGCTCGCGGAGGCCAAGACCAATCCACAGATAGAGTGCGGAGAACAATCCAGCAAACACGGCAATTACTAATCCAAGAGCCAGTGCGCCCTCTTCTCGTATGGTGAAAGCTGTCACCAGATTGGCTACCGCCGCGACTGCCAAAAAAACGCTCGCCAACACGAATAGCGACCTAAATCCCTGAATCGACGCTTCATGGTTCAGGTACTCGCGGCGTACCATCTCAGCATCGCTGTCTCCAGCGTCGATAGCGAGTGGCCGACTATCGGTCAGGGGCGAGGCGAATGGGTTGACTTCATCGGCTGAGCTAAACATCGTGCGGATCCTTGTTTCGCTGGTCGGGTGAGAGGAACGCGCCAACTCCGAACGCATGCGAAATGATACACGATCAAGAACGCCGCCACAGCACAGCCGTAGCCGGATTCGCAAGAATTCGGAAGCACAAGCTCAACGCCCCGAAGTGTCGCCACTTCGGCGACAACGCGCCGTAGCCGGATTCGCTAGAATTCGGTAGCGTTATCTCGAAGGCGACAGCTTCGACCGGCCCCTACTTGACTCTTCCTCGTGCCGATGACTCGTAAACTCAACTTCCTGCCGACCAAAAATCACTACACGCTCGCCGAGCAGCTCGGCGCGGGGACCGTGGGAGTCGTCTACCGGGCCACCTGTCCCGAGCTCGATCATCCGGTTGCCATCAAGCTGCTCCACCCCTCGGTGACCGGCAACAAAGTCATCGTCGACCGCTTTGAGCGCGAAATCCAAATCATGGAGCGGCTCAATCATCCCCACATTGTCCGCCACTTCGGCGGTGGCCAAATGGACGGCCGACTCTATTACGCGATGCAACTTCTGAAGCATGGCAATCTCAAACAACATCTCGAAACCTATGGCCCCCTCCCCTGGCCCCAAACAGCGGCTTTCGGGGTGCAGATCGCCTCGGCATTGCAACACGCCCACAACCACGGCGTCATCCATCGCGACCTCAAGCCGAGCAATCTGTTCTTCGACGACAAGGGCGACCTCGTGCTCGGCGACTTCGGCATCGCCCGCGACAGCTACGCCAGTGACATCACCGACCAGGGAATGACCGTCGGTACCTATAGTTATATGTCGCCCGAACAAATCACGGCCGACGGCCACATTTCGGGCAAAGCCGACCTCTATTCGCTGGGGTGCGTGTTGTTTGAGATGCTCACGGGCCGGCCCCCTTATCAGGGAGCCAATTTTGCCCAGGTGTGGGACCAACACATGCACAGCGACCCGCCGAGCGTCCGCGCGGCCGGGGTCGACTGCCCCGAGTGGCTCGACGAATTAATTCAGAAGCTGCTCGCCAAGAAACCCGACGACCGCCCGTTTAATGCCCGGGCGGTCGAGGGCATTCTGCTACAGAACCTCGTCGACCAATTCGGCGACGAGTCGCGTGAGCTAACGAAAAAGCTCAAGAGCCTGCCGGGTGCCGAACTCGATCCGCGCGAGCCGAGGGTGTGGGTCATCTGGGCCGTTCTGGCGGCGGTTGTCGTCGCGCTGGCCTTAGTGCAATTTTTTATGTGAAGAGAGTGTGAAGATTCGATGAAGTTCGGCGACTGTCCGCATTTCTTAACTGTTTCTTCACAATCGCTCGTTATCCTCTGCGAACACGGCGCTATCGTTGCGCTCGATTTGCGAGTGGGCAACTCTGTTTTTCACTTTTTTTGAAGGGAAGAGATCTAATGAAGATGCGAAATGTTTTGGCAAGCCTGTTGGCTTGCGTTGCGATTCTGGCGCATTCGACCGCCTTTGCCGGCATCATCACACAATGGAACTTTAACTCGGTTCCACCTGATGCTAGCACCGGAACCGGCACCATAATTCCCTCTATCGGCGCAGGCACCGCTTCATTGATAGGCGGCACGACATCAACTTTTGCCAGTGGCACAAGCAATGGTGGTTCGAGCGATCTGGCAGGCGACAATTCGGGTTGGAATACTACCACTTATCCCGCTACAACAAGCGGCAACAAAACGGCTGGTACCCAATACCTCACGAGCACAGCGGGCTTCACTGGCATCACTGTTTCTTATGACCTGCGTCACAGCAACACGTCGTCCCGTTTTGAGACTTTGCAGTACACGATTGACGGTACTAACTACATCGACGCGGCGACATTCACAGGTGCCGCGGGCGATACTTGGTTCAATGGACGGTCAGTCGACCTCTCGACAATTCCCGGTGTGAACAACAATCCGCTATTCGGGATTCGAGTTGTATCGTCGTTCGACCCAGCGGGCAGTTCCTATGTTGCTTCAAATTCTGGTAGCAACTACGCCACGACCGGAACTTGGCGATTCGACATGGTGACCGTGTCTGGAACCGCGGTTCCTGAACCGAACACGGTCATCCTCGCCTCAATGGCGGGCGTGGCTCTGTTGGCCGCTCGTCGTGTGCGGCGCTAGAGGCTAACGACGTAGAGAACGAGTTGCACGCTCCGTCGCACTTGATGACGGAGCGTGCCTATTGTTTATCTCGGATCACTAAAACCTTCCAGTACAGATTCTACACGGGCGCTATTTACATGAGACTCCTCCATTCTGTCGTAGCGGTTGCGATACTTTCACTTTGTGCCGCCGCGCCGGTGTCGGCATTGTCATTCATTCTCAATGAGTGGAACGCCGTCAGCAACGACAAGTACATCGACACCGACGACTACAACTCTAGTATGAAGGGCGATACGTACTTTGCGACCTATCCGGGAATAACGCCCGACGGGCGGATCGAAGGGAACGGCGGTAATTGGATTGAGTTCGTTGTCGTCGAAGATCATGTCGACTTACGCAACTGGGAAATCCACTGGAGCGAGGCGTTCGATGTCGACGCCTCGAACAACAACACCGCCGGACGACGCAGCGGTACCATTACCTTTGCCGACAACATCGCCTGGGCCGATTTGCGACAGGGCACGATTCTCACGATCAGCGAACGTGCATTGATTCAGGTCGATACCGATCTCGATGGCGACTTCAATCGCAACTTCACCGATAGCCCTGTCGGCGATATCGACGTTGTGATCGATCTAACCACCGACCTGAGTTTCGATCCGGCAAATAACGACTGGTGGGTTCACGTCAGCACTAAGTTCGAGCACGATCAAACGACTCCGCTCATCACAACAGTCGTCAACAATCCGTCGAATTACATTGGCTCCGGGACGATTGAGGAACCCGAAATCCCCGAAGCGGGCGAGTTCTCCGTCACCAACGATGGCTGGGAAAGCGTCATCTACGATGGCAGCGGAAGCATTCACCAGAATGCTGTCGGCGAACGCGGGCGACCCGGGGAACCCGACACTGTCGCGTCGGTCATCTGGAACGGTGGCGGAATCAACAGCAACGAATTAGGCAAGCTCGAACAAGACCCATCGAGCACGATCGGAAATAGCTCGACTGTCAACGAACCGAACTACGTCGATGGCGAGAGCAGCACGTTTGGGCTTCCCAATGAGTGGGACGATGGTGGCTCAGTGCAGGACTTCACAGCGCTTCGCGCCGGAATCGAACTTGGTTTCGCCGGCGACTTTAATGGCGATGGCCGGGTCGATGCCGCCGACTATACCGTGTGGCGTGACATGCTCGGCACTCGTGGCGTGAATCTGCTAGCCGACGGCGACCGTAACGGCGTTGTCGATGCCGGTGACTACGGAGTGTGGCGAGCCAACTTCGGCAACTCGCTTGCAACCGGAAGTCTAACGACGACCGCTGCGGTGCCTGAACCTACCGCAGTTTGCGTGGCAATCGTTGGAGCATTCATTTTGGCAGGAGCCTACCGCCGTGTTTAAACGTCACTTCGGTCAACCCAAACAATCGCAAAGTTGCGAGGCTGGGTTTACGCTGGTTGAGTTGCTAGTTGTGATTGCGATTATCGGCATTCTTGTCGCGTTGTTACTGCCCGCTGTGCAATCCGCACGCGAGGCGGCCCGTCGGACCCAGTGCACCAACAACATGAAGCAGATTGGACTGGGTCTGCTAAATTACGAAAGCACTTTCAAGCGCTTTCCGGCTGGGCAAAAGCGATTGGTTCCAGGTGGCAGTCGGTACGCTTGGAGCGTGTTCGTACTCGAGTATATGGAGGAAGGGAACATCTTTGACCAAATCGACCTCCAGAGCAGTCTCGACTCGGCCATCAATAAAGGAACCGATGCTAACCCGGGTCCAGTGATGCAAGTCATCGAAACGTATATCTGTCCTAGCGTGTTTGAGACACACAAAGAGCGCGAGGTCGATCATCGAATCATCGACCTCAACAACAACGGTCGCCGCGACGACGCGAGCAAAGACGATGGCATGGGTTGCATCGACTACCTTGGAGTGAAAGGGCCCCACGAACGCGCGAAAAATCAATGGGCGGGAAACGCCGAATACGGACCAAATCGCGGTATCCTGCTGTCGCTCGATATCTATGGCAGCAGCCAGCTCGAGCCGCCGTCGGTTCGTACTGGCAAGATCACCGACGGCCTATCGAACACGATGTTGGTAGCCGAGTGTGTGGGTCGTGGAGCGAATAGCGGTCGCTGGGTTGCCGCACAAAATGTGTCGAGTGTGCAATACACCGAAAGCACCTACACGACGGCGTGGCCCGCAACCACCCCTTGGCAAATCGTCGCCTGGAACAGCGAGGAAATCTACTCCCAACACACCGCCGGTTCCAACCTCTTGCTCGCCGATGGCTCGACGCATTTCGTCGCCGGCGACATTGACTTGGCTATCTTGCAAGCAATCGCATCACGCGATGGGGCGGAGATCGCGGATTTCGACAAGTAGGCGAATCGCACTAGCGAAGGCCGCCACCACCGCCCGGCGGCTTTAAAAACGCCTCGGCCGTTGTGTCGCCTGTGAACACGGTCCACACCCGCGCTTGTTGCCTGAGCGACTTCACGAAGTCTTCGGTCTGTTTCGAGCCGCGCTCGCTTTTGATCTCGGCCCGCAGGTCGTCTTGCACTTCGTCGAAGGGGGTTCGCCCCGCCGTGTCGCGTTCAAGGACTCGCACGATGTGATAGCCCAACTCGCTTTCGAGAATCGGGCTCATCGTGCCGACCGGCAGTGAGAACAGGGCGGCATCGATTTGCTGGTCGCGGAGCGCGCCGGCCGAGGTCCAGTCGTAAACGCCACCTTTGGCAGCCGTGAATCCTTCTGACCGCTGCTTCGCGACCTCCGCGAAGACAGGGGTCGCGGCATCGGCGGCCGCTTTGTACCGGGGCCACACCTGGTTGCCCAGTTCGGCCATCGCGTTGCGCGCGGCTTGGCCACTCGGGTAGCTCGAAAACTTCACCATCATCTCTTCCCACTTCACACGCGCCGGGCGGTCGTACTGCGCGGCATTCGCCTGATAGCGAGCGATCAAGTCGGCGTGGTTCGGCTCGGCGACTTCGACCTTCTGCTGAATCCACTGGCTCGCAATGGCTCTTTCTTGAAACGCCTGGCGGCGTTCACCGAGCGTGGTGCCGAGGGCGACCAGTTTACGCGAGAGCGCCTCGGGCGTGTCGACTTCGAGCATCTTCATGAGCTTCGGAACTTCGCCCTCCTCAAACGGCTCGGCCAAATTTTCTTCGATCGCTTTCATATCGGCCCGACCGGCCGTCTCGCGAACGAAGTCGCCGTAGATGATCTTGAGGTCGAGCAGTCCCGCGAGCTGATTTTGCATCAGCATCTTGCGAACTTCTTCGATCTTGTCGGGCGGAATTTTGTCTTTGTTATCTTCGATGATGAGATTGACTTGCCAAAGCACTTCGCTCGCCAACACCGCGCGGCCATTGATGCGGGCGATGATTTGGCAGTTCTGCACAGGTTGCAACTCTCCACCGGCAGGCGGAGCCCAAGGCTGTGCGCAGGCGCAACTGGCCAAGGCGAAAACGATCAGACTGGTTGCGAGCAATCGTTGCACGACGTGCCGTAACTGGGAAAAGTAAAGAAAAGGAAACCGTCTCCGTCATTCCCGCGCAGGCGGGAATCGAGTGGTTTGTCAAAGGCAAAAACTCGTGTGCCACTGGCTCCGCCAGTGCGGCTTAATGCTAGACATTCCAACAAGTTACACTAGCAGAGCCAGTGGCAAACAATCCTAATTCTTTCATTTGACAATCCACTAGAGAGTTGTGTGCTAATTTGTATCGGGTCGCAGCAATTAAGGAAGGAACGCAAAATAACTTCATCATTGTGACGGTGAGCGAATAAATGGGACTGGCTCCGAGCGTATTGTTGGCTGCTGCCTCGACTGGTTTTGTGCTCGGTGCCTGTCCCATTTATTCGCGCTGGAGCGGAGCAGTC
>JBGSRO010000080.1:0-7053 GCA_041737535.1 Pirellulales bacterium
TCGCCGGTCTGCTCGCCGTCGAGTCATCGCGCGTGTAGCCACGGTTCGTTTCCAACTCATCGCATCCATTTCACCGGCCGATCGCAACCTTGTATACCGAATACTGGCAACTCACATGTCGCCCTTTCGATGCTTCGCCTCCGGGTGGCGTAGCGTTCGAGGGGGGTGCGTATGCCGGTGTGCTTCACAAGCTTCGCTACGCGGTCGAAGGCCGCCGCGAAGCGGTCGCGCTCGCCGGTCCGAGTGGTGTGGGTAAGACTTTTCTAGTTGAGTCGTTGGCCGAGTTGCTCGCCGGTCACGATATCGATTGCGTGCACTTGCGATTCCCCCAGCTTTCGCCCCGCGAGCTGCTGAGCTGGATCGCCGTCGAACTAGGCTGTGCGACTCGCAGCGAACTCCGTCCGGCCGACGAAAGTCTGCACGCGATCGAAGCCGAGCTAACGAATCGCGCGAAGTCGAACCGCCACACGCTGCTGGTCGTCGACGAAGCCCAGCTACTCGATGATCTCGGTTTGTTTGAAACGCTGCGGCTCGTCACCAACCTCTCGCACAACCGGCAACCCCTATCGACGCTACTCATGGTGGGCCAGCCCGAGTTGCTGTCGATGCTGGGCCGCCAACCGGCGTTCGCTCAGCGGGTGGCCCAAGTGGCGCTGCTGACACCGCTCAGCAAACGCGAAACCCGCGATTATGTCACGGGTCGTTTCGCTGCCGCCGGTGCAACGACAGCACTCACGACAAACGACGGACTCGAAACACTCTACCGACTCTCGGAGGGTGTGCCACGGCTCATCAATCGCCTCATGGACCTGGCACTCGTGGTGGGCTTTGCCGAGGGGGCCGCTCATCTCGATGGCGCGTTGTTGGACTCGGTGGCGGGTGAGCTCGCGATGCTTCGCGCGGCGTAGATTTGCCCGACCCCAACGTAGCCGAAGCGGCAACACTTCGGAGCGTCACTCGTTGGCATCCGAACTCTTGCGAGTCCGGCTACGGAGTGTTTCTAATATGAAACGAGCGCGGAATAATCGGCTGAGTTGATCAGGTCGTCGGCTGTTGTCCCCGCGCGATCATCGCCGCCAAATAACCCGCTTTGAATCCCGCGTCGATGTTCACCACCGCCACGTTGGCGGCGCAACTGTTGAGCATCGACAACAGCGCGGCGATGCCGCCGAGGCTCGCGCCGTAGCCAACGCTGGTGGGGACGGCGATCACTGGGCACGCGACATAGCCCGCCGCGACGCTGGGAAGCGCCCCCTCCATGCCGGCCACCACGACAATGGCGTCGGCGTTTTGGAAGTCGGCCAGTCGCTCGGGCAAGCGATGGGGACCGGCGACGCCGACGTCGTGGATCATGGTGACCCGGGTTCCCATCCACTCGGCCGTTTCGCGAGCTTCTTCGGCCACCGGCAAGTCGCTCGTCCCGGCAGTGAGAATCGCTACGCGGCCGACGATTTTTGTCTCGCCTCCGGCAAGGCGGAGAGTGCGAGCCACTCGGTTATAAGTGACATTAGTGGCTGCGGCGCACACCTCATTGGCTTTGTCGCTGTCGACTCGGGTGACCAGTGCCGATTCGCCACGTGCGCGGCACGATTCGAGTATCGCCACCAGCGTTTCGGCCGATTTCCCTTCGCCAAAAATCACCTCGGCATAGCCACACCGGCGACGGCGGTCGACATCGAGCGTTGTCGCGTGGTCGGCGAGGGGCAATGACTTGGCTGGTTCGGACTTGGCTGGTTCGGACTGGGGTTGGTCGGTCATGCCGTCGAGTTTACCGCGAGCGACGGCCGAAGCAACCGGCGGCAAGCGACACCAGGGCCAAGCCGACAAGACTGCTCGGTTCGGGGACGGTTGCCGCTGTGAGTGAAGCGCTGCTGGTTTGACCGAAATGGGCGCGCCACACGGAATAGTCGGCAACGTCGACGACGCCATCGCCATTGCCATCGGCTCCCGCGCCGGCGAGTACGACCGTTTCGCCCAGCGTGTCGCGCCACACGGTGTAGTCGGCGGCATCGACGCGGCCATCGAAATTGTAGTCGCCTTCGAGTCGCTCGATGACTGTGCCAGTGAGTGTGAGGGTGATCGACTGTGTGATCGCGCCGGGCAAGTCTTGTTCGCCGAAAGTGTAAACATAGTTGGCAGAGAAGATACCCGCCTCGTCGGTCAATAGGCCAGCGAACACGCTGGTCGAACCGCCGGGTAAGACCGACGTCAGCGAGGCCAGCGTTTGATCGAACGCCATGGTATCGCCCAGCGATTCGACGCTTTCAACCACCATCGACGAGCTGAACCCGGCGACCAGTTCGCGGTTGAAGATGTCGAACGAAGTGAAGGGGCCGATTGTGTTTTGAAAAACGAAACCAAAGTCGAGCGTGAGACCATTGTCGGTAAACTCTTCAGCGAACGAGGGGGTCGCGTGTTCGAGCACCGTGAGCGATACGTTTTGGCTGAACGATGCGTTGGCCGCTTGTTGGCTACTGCTGTTGACGTTGACGGTTCCCGAGAGGTTGCCGACATTGTTGGTGTTGAGCGCGAGCGAGAACGTATCGCCACCTCCGAGTGCCGAGTCGACGCCATTGGCCGACCCGGTGACGATGCCGGTGCCGTTTGCCACCCAGTCGAGCTCGTCGGCCCCATTGGGGGCGACGACATTCGCCACGTTGCTCACACTGCCGGGCACGCTGACACTCGCCCCTCGAAGCACGGTCGTCGGCACACCGGCGAGATTCACACTCGCCTCCATCACGGCCGGCAGTTGATAGTCGACCACCACCGGCAGGTGATCGCTGGTGTTCCGGAGCGCGTTGAGCACCAGCGACGACGCACCGTTGCCGCCGAGACTACTGTCGTAGCTGTGGGTGCCATTGTTGCCAAAGGCGCGGTAAGTGCCGGGTAGGTAGCTCAGCCCCTCGTTGTCGAGAAACTCCCCCGAGAGGAGTTGAAAATCGAAACGATCGTCGAGTCCACCAGTGATTTGGCCGTTGTACCGCGCGCTCGTCACAGGGCTTTGTGTGTGGAAGATTCGACTACTGCTGTTGCTCCAATTGAGCGGAGCGTTGACGGGGTCGAAGGCTTGACCGTTGCCGGGTGCTAAAAACGTACTGAACGCCGGTTCGTTGCCCGAATAGAGATTCAGGTCGCCCGCATAGATGATGTGGGCACCTTGGCCGAGCGCGTTAGCGTTGTTGCGAATTTGTGTTGCTTCGACGTTGCGTCGATCTTCATTTTCGTCCCCTTGGCTAGCCTTGAAGTGGCTCACATACATGTAGAAATCGGCCGACGAGTCGTAGCCATCGGGCCGCAACTGAAATCGGGCCGTTTGCCTTGCACCGCCACTCCCCGAAAGTGGCGTGACCGCCGCTTGACCGATCAGGTCAATTGTTTGCGTGTTGTAAATCAGCCCCGGCCGGCCGTTGCCGTTAGTGCCGACATTGAGATTTACGACCGCATAGGTCCCCGAGCCATAGATCGAGTTGAGCACGCCTGCGACTGCCGCCCCGGTGGTTGTGGTGCTGGTCATTTCTTGCAGGGCGATCACATCGGGTGCCTTGGCGATGCCGGCGCGGACTTCGAGGCCAATCGCCGCGAGAACGTCCCCCAGGTCACCCGCTCCGAAGCTGGCTTCGGTCGTCGTTGTCCGCGAAGGGGACCACTCGCCGACGTTGTAGCTGACGATGCGAAGCTGGGCGCAAGAGATGCCGGTCAATCCGGCCCAGGCCCAGGCAAACATGCACAGGGCGAACACGACTCGCGGAGAAATTCGTTTCACGGCGCTCGACTCAATTCACTTAATGGAACACGACCCGCGGCAAGCAACGACCGCAACCGAAGCCCGGTCGCCACGAAATAATCCCGCAGTCTAGGCAGCGGGTGGGGTTACCGCGAGGGTTTTGTGGCATTTGATCGAAATTTTCCCGGGCACCTGCCAAGCACGACGGTTAACCGCATTGATGGCGGGTCGATTGTGAAGTTGTCAAGAAGAATTGGTGAAATTCAGACAAACTAAGCGGCTCGTTCGTTGACGCAGCGAAAAGTTCGGTTACTATCGGTGGGAACTGAGTCTTCAGGCTTTGCCGACTTTGGCGGTTGTCTGGCCGCCGAAAGCACGAAATTTGACATAAAGGAACCGAGTAATGAGATTTGTTGTGAGCTGTTTGGCGCTGTGCGCCCTCTGTTTTGCTGCTCCCGCGAATGCGGTTGAGATTGGCCGAGCGATTTCGCCTTTGGGCGATTTGAACGTGGTGTTTAACCATGACGCCGATGGGGACATGTTTCCCAACTACGATTTTTCCCAAAACGTCGATGGATTTGATGATGGCGATACGATTCCCGAGAGCTTCGCCGATGCTTTGGGGGTTTTGATTCCAGCAGACATGTTCGGATTGGGTCGACGTCCGGCCGATAACGTTAACAATTATCCGTTTGCTCTACTTGACGATTCCCTAGCGGTCTTCCCCGGCGACGCAGTCGGAATTATCAAGAGCGGTGACTTCGATGGGTTCACGACTGGCACGGTAGTACCTCCCGACACTGACCCTTTCTTTGGTGTTGTTGATATCGTCAACGGTTTTGGGAGTGATACCCAGTCAGCAAGTTGGACCTTTGATATTAGCGGTTTCAGCAACTTGTCGCTGGCAGTCGACATCGCCGCGATGGGTGACTTTGAGCCTGCGGACGAGTACGAATTTACTTACTCGATCGACGGAAGTTCGCCTCAGTCGATCTGGTTCGCGACCAACACCCTCGACACGAGTGCAGTAGTGAACACCATGGGCGTCTTCAGCCTCGACCCTGGTACCGACCCTGCGATCGCCGCTTTATTGACCTACACGCTAGAGAGCGGCGTAGAAAGGTTCCACGACGATCCACTCGATATAGATGGCGCTTACCTCAATAACAATTTCCAGACGTTTACAGAGAGTCTTGTTGGCACCGGGTCTTCGCTAGTGTTGACCTTCACCGCAACGACGGACGGCGGAACCGAAGCCTTTGCCTTCCGCAACATCTCGCTCACTGGCGACGCCGGTGTCGACCCCACGTTCATCTCCGGCGACTTCAACGGCGACGGCTTTGTCGATGCCGCTGACTACACCGTGTGGCGCGACAACCTGGGTGGGTCCGACTCGCTGCTCGCTAACGGTTCGGCCGACGGCACCAGCAGCACCATCGATGGGGACGACTACCTCTTGTGGCGCAGTAGCTTCGGCAACGTCGCACCCGGTTCGCTTGGCTTAGGTGGTAGCGGCGCTGTGCCCGAGCCATCGACACTCGTCGGTGCCGCACTGGCGATGATTGTCGGATTGGTCGCACGCAAGCGGCTCGTCTAGTACAATCGACTTAATGCATCATTGAAACGGCATCATTGCTAGGGAGCGGCCGTCGCCGATGGGCGATGGCCGCTCTTGCCAATTGCGGACCGCCAAATGACAGGGGCAATTTCCTGTTGAGAGGGGATATTCCGATGAGTAAGTTTCGCATCGCATCGTGCCTGACCTGCCTGGTGATTGTCGCAACCGGTGGGCTCGTTGTTCGCCCCGCTACGGCGCAGTTGCAAATCAGCGAGGTGATGTTCGACCCCAGCAGTAACGAAAGCCGGTGGGAGTGGTTTGAGGTCTATAACCCGACCGGCAGCGACATCGATCTCGATGGCTATTGGCTCGAGGATTTTGGTTCAGCGCCCGGTCCCGAAATCATGACGCCGGGGGGCCCGGGGACGCTGCCCAGCATACTCAACGTCAACAACACCGACCCTCGCTACACGAGCGCCACAACCTTCGTTCGCTCGCTGAACACGATCGTCCCCGCTGGTGGGGTCGCGGTCGTCTTCAATGGATCGGGCCTCACTGTGAACAACCAAAGCAGCGAAGCTCGCTTTCGTGCGGCCTGGGGACTCGAAAACAGCCCCCAAGTCCGTTTGATCGGCGCCGATTTTTTCCCCGCGCTGAACAATCGGACAGCGTTCGATGCCTTTGGACTGTGGGCGACGCAGGCCGATATGTATGCCGATACCGACGATGGCATCGGAGGTACGATCAACAGCACCGCCAACGCCGCCGCGGGGCTCGATTTTCGCAGTGGTTTTCCTGACTTGAACAACGGTCCGTCGATCACTTGGTCGGGAACCACACCGCTCGGCGATGGCACGAATTGGCAAGTGTCGACCGTGGGGACCGACGGTGCCTATCAGAGCACGATGACCTTCATTCCCGGCGACGGTTTCGTCAATGCGGCCGACATCGGTAACCCGGGCGTTATTCAGGGGGGGACACCGAACCCGATGCAGCCGATTTACATCACCGAAATCATGCATAACCCGCTCTCCCCCGAGCCCGATTGGGAGTGGATCGAACTCTACAACAGTACGGCCACCGCGATCGACCTGACCGGCTATGTGCTCGACGACAGAGTGAATTCGGCCCTTTCGGCAGCCAACATCACCGGCGGAAGCATCGAACCGGGTGGCACGGCGATCTTGTTCAACGGTGCCGGCAACACGGTCGAAAACATGCAAGCCGCTTGGGGCGAAACGCTCAACTACATTCCAATCGGCAACTGGAACAGCACCATCAACCTGCTCAACAGTGGCGAGTCGATCGGGCTGTGGGATTCGCTTGCCGACTATCTGGCGGAAACCGATTTGGCGACTGGCACCCGCACGTTCGCCAACGCGGTCGTCTCGCTCACCTACGACGACTCGAATCCTTGGCCTTCGACAACAGCGTCGAATAACGCCAAGTCGATTTTCTTCGGCAACCTGAGTCTCGACTTCACCGATGGGAACAATTGGACTCGTTCGGAAGATGGCATGAACGGTTCGTTCACCGCCACGCTGATTCCGGCGGTCACCTCTGCCACGGACAACACCGGCATGGACATCGGTAGCCCAGGGTTCTTCGTCGGAGCGGTCGTGCTGGCCGCCCCCGGCGACTTCAACGGCGACGGCCGAGTCGACGCGGCCGACTACACCCTCTGGCGCGACAATCTTGGTGGCTCCGACACGGCGCTCGCGGGTGGCTCGGCCGACGACACCGACATGCTCGGCACGGTCAACTCGGC
>JBGSRO010000082.1:0-51985 GCA_041737535.1 Pirellulales bacterium
GCACCGCAGAAAATGGTCCCAAGTGCTGGAGACTCGACAGGCTGCGGAGCCAGTCCCATTTTTTCGCAACTGCCGTTCTCTCGATGCTAACGTCAATCGTAACTCGTTCATATGCGGAAGTTATTTTGCGTTCGTTCCTAATTGGGTTCCGGGTGCAAATTGAAAGCAAAACGAGTCAATGCTCCCAGTCATCGACAATCACGAGTGTCGATCGATGTTCCAGCTCACATCTCTGCGCTCTCCGTGTCCTCTGCGGTTAATCAAATCCCCAAGTTATTCTTGAGCGGTTCCTTAGCAGCGTTTCGCGATGCTTCGAAGTGTAGCAGTGCCGCGACTCGAAAAGCAACAGTTTCGCAAATGGCAACAGCCGTTTACTGGTTCGGCGAATACAAAATCACATTCAGGCTGCCCTTGGGAGCACGGGTGCCATTTGAAAGCAGGGCGCCATTTGAAAATTGGGGAGCTAAGGAAGAACCGCCACGACGCGAAGAGCGCCACGAGCACAGCGAAAAAGCTCACCAAAGGATCCTGCTTATTGACACCCTTGCGTCAGAAACTCAACTGTTTTCAATCGCAAAACAGCCACTTATTGAGTTTTCGAGGCAAGTACGCGCGCGACGATCGATCGACTCGGCAGTTCACGGCTGCCTCTGATCGAGAGCGGTCGCGCCAATTCCGCCGTGTACTTGGCGCTCGTTGCGTCGTGGCGGTTAACTGAACTACGACCGGCAGAAAATGTCGGGGCAGCTTGCGAAATCGGGAAGTTAACTCGCGGGCGATCCTTAGAGGGGGGGGTACAAGATTTAGGGCTGACCAGCATTACCAAGCGTGGCAACGGTTTTTTTTCGCGATTTCTGGGAAATTGGAAAAAATCTCGGTTTTTGCGTGGTCAAGATCACCGGGAACGATCATATTAAAGACAGCGGTGAGACTTGCCGCAACTTTTTGGGGGCGGGGAAAGCGTCTTTTCCGCCTGGGCACGGGCTAGCGAACGAAGTTAGCCGCACATTCTTTTCACCTGGAGTAAGCAAATGAGCGCGAAAAACTACATCGCCATCCTGAGCGTCTGCATCGGCCTCGCCGTTGCCAGCGTCTCGCAAGCCGAGATCATTTACCAAGACGACTTCAGCGGTGGTACTGGCGATATCAATGGACAGGCTCCCGATATCGGAGCGAATAACTGGGTGGCCTCCGCAACGTTCAATGCCGATGGTTCGATCGATAACACCGCGACTACCGGTAGCAGCATGACCCTTGCATTTACGCCCGATGACGGGTTTATCTACACCCTCGATGCCTCAATCTCGGGCATCGTTGGTAACACCAACTGGTTCGGCCTCGGCTTTGCCAACGGGCAGTCCACCGTGGTTTCAGCCAACACCCGCTTCATCACGAACACTGTCGTCGGCACCGCTTGGATGTTGTTCCGCGGCGACAATCCCCCGGGGCCGACCCCCGCTGCGACTTTCAACGTCGCCCAGCTAGGTACAGGTGTACTTTTCCCACCCACGACGAATGGCGGCATCTCAGACCCACAAAACTGGACCGCACTGGCGACCGACGAGGGTGGCGACATCGATATGCGGGTTGTGCTCGATACAACGGGAGGTACAGGCTTCTGGACGGCCACTTGGTTCGCCAAGCGCCCCAACGACGCTTCCTTTTCAGAGGTGCGAGCGAGCACGCTGATTCCAATGACTTCCGAAGCGAACTTCACGTCGGTCGGCATTGCCGTCTCAAGGCCCGATGCTTCGGGTGTTGACGGCACCATCGAGTTCTTCCAGCTCACAAGTGTCGTTCCCGAACCGAGTACGTTCTTGCTGCTAGGCCTCGGCGCGGCACTGCTGGTTTCGTACCGGCGGTTAGGCTAGACTTCGCTAACGAATTCGCTGTTGCAATCTACAAAAGCACCTCGCTCCACCAAGAACGAGGTGCTTTTTTCATTCCAGTGCAAATCAGCACTGATCGCACGGGTGCCATACTCACATCGCGAAGCAGCGACTGTCTTGAAAGTCAAGCGACAATCGCGGGATTCCAGGGTGAATTGGTTTTAATCATCATGTTGAGCATCACCAGCAATTTGCGCATCACGGCCACCAGGGCCACTTTCTGCGGCTTGCCTTCATCCTACGCCCTCGTCGCACTGCCGAGGTGGCCAAAATGGGTCGCGTGGGGTGGCCAAAAATTGTGCTGGATATCGGCCGAAGGTTTGGTCTAATGGGACGTATGGACGCTCATGCTAAGTTGATGTTTCGCTCAGCCCCGGCTCGCCCTGCGGCGCGATGGGGGCGTCGCACCCGTGCGTTGGTGGTTCGCTCCGCGGGTTTTTCGTTGGTCCCGCAAAAACAAGGGGTTTTTCATTTTGTCGCTTTTCGTGAAAAAGGGCCGACAAAATGGAATGCATTTTGTCGCTTTACGTTGGCGATTCGCCCGCGAAAACAAGCGGTTCCCTGGAACGCGAAGCGACAGAATGCGAGCTATTTTGTCACCTAAAATCGTGTTTTGGAAGAAAGCGACAAAACGACAAAACTACGAATGGGCAACACTTGGTAGGCGGACTCGCAAGAGTTCGGAAGCTAACGAGTGAGGCCCCGAAGTGTTGCCACTTCGGCTACGAATGGGCGAAACTTGGCATCCGGACTCGCAAGAGTTCGGAAGCCAACGAGTGAGGCCCCGAAGTGTTGCCACTTCGGCTACGAATTGAGGCTCCGAAGTGTTGCCACTTCGGCTACCGGAGCTTGGGAGCGACAATCGCTTTGCCATCGACGACCAATTCACCACCATCGGTCGAAAACTGTGGTGCGACTTTCTCGTCGACTTCGCAATCGGTCAACGCGAGTTTGCCCTGCTGTTCGACCCGGACTTGCACGGCGCCGTTGTCGTAGAAGTAGCTGCCGGTCGCCTTGACGCGCGAGACACCACCGACACTCAGGCCACTGCGGCCGTTGGCTCGGCATTCGACGCCGACTAGTTCGCAGTCGCGGACCAGTTCGTGGGCGTTGATGCCGTCGGTGTGGAAACCTTGGACGACGAGATTTTCGATACGAACGTGTTTGACGTTGTAGAGAGTGACGCCCGTTTGCAAACCACAATGACGCAGATCGTAGTCTTGAGGAAGTTTATCGCCTTCAACTTTGAACCACATGCGATTGTCGACCAATGCCCATTGACCCGGCTCGAGCAGTGGGTCGATTTCACTGGTCGAGTCGATCGCGACGCGAGTGAGTGGTTGACCGCTGGAGAAGAGTTGTTGAAAGGTCAATCGTCGTGGTCGCAGGGCGAACACGGCACCACCTTGGGGCTCCCAGCCACCGAACTCGGTGGCAACGGTGCCGTCGATGATGGCGCCGTTGCCGACAATTGTGAAAGGTTTGTCGGCGAAGCCCTGATGACGCGGACCGGAGAGCCGAATCATTTCATAGTAGGGAACTGGAGTTCCCGCGAGCTCGACTCGGTCGCCGGGGCCAGCGGCACAGAGCGCTTTGGCGATCGTGCCAAACGGGCCATTAGTTCCATCGGCGACTTCCGTGTATCCGGTGAGCGCGTCGCTGCCGCCCAGGTTATTGACATACCATGTGCGAGCCGTGGCCAGCGAAGGCGAGATGGCAAGCAGACAGAGGGCCGCGAATGGGCGGAGCAACATGACGAGGGCTTTCGCTGGAGATCGAACGGACACGACGACGAAGCACTTATCGGTAATGTTTGCAGCACGGCTGACCATCGAGCGATGCAACCGGCGCAACCGAATCAATCGATACATTCCGCAAGGAGGTCGGGAGTCTTTTTCTTCGGCAGCAGGTCGACTGCAACTAGTTCTCGATGGTTGAATTCATTCGTGCGATTGGGAAGAAAAAGACTCCCGACCCCTTCGCGCAGCAACGAACCCCAAGAGCAACGCCGTGCCGGCCGCCAGCGAGGTCGGTTCAGGAACCGCGCCGACCTGCAGCGCTCCGCCGCCGAAGACTCGTCCGAGATTGTCGCGCCACACGGTGTAGTCGGCCGCGTCGACACGGCCATCGTGGTTGCCGTCGGCCGCGAAGACGCCCGTGCTACCGAACTGCGAACGCCAGGTGGCATAGTCGCCCGCGTCGACGGTGCCGCTGCCGTCGTAGTCGCCGGCGATCATGATGTCGGTGTCGATGCGAAAGACCTCGCCACCGAAGAGGTCCATGATATAGAGATTGCCGTCGGCATCATCGCCAAACGAGGCGACCGAACCGATCGTTCCTGCATTGGGATCCAGATCGGAGTTGATGTTTTCGATGATTGGAGTGTTGTTTTGGTTGTATCGCCAGATGTTGTTGTCGCGATAGTCGCCAAAGATGTAGTCGCCACGCAGGTCGTTGTCGGCTCCGCGATAGACATAGCCACCAGTAACCGAGCGACCTTGCAAGGCTCCGGTGCCTCGCGTGTACTCGTAGATGGGATCGATCAACCCGGCGGTACTCGCTCCCGGAGTGAGCCCTGTCACGAGCGATGCTTCTTTGATTCGCCAACCATAGTTTTCGCCCCCTGCGCTGTCGGCTGGTTGAAAATTGACTTCTTCTCGCTGGCCTTGCCCGACATCGCCGATCCAGAGGTCGCCAGTCTCGCGGTCGAAGCTGCTTCGCCAAGGGTTGCGAAGACCATAGGCCCAGATTTCATCGTCGCCGGTGACGCCAACAAAAGGGTTCGATTCGGGGATCGCGTAGTTGCGGTCGTTGTCCATCTCAAAGTCGTCGTCGTCGACGTCGATGCGAAGCATCTTGCCATGAAAGTTGTTGGTGATGTCTTGAGCATTGCCGGTGCCCGGCGTGTGACCGTTGCTCTCGTTGTCATTGCTGCCGCCGCCATCGCCCGAGCCGATGTATAGGTAGCCATCGTTGGGACTAAATCCGATCCAGCCACCGTTGTGATTGGACTGGGGCTGAACCCAACTGATGACTTCGGTGAAGGACGTGTCGGCGATGTTGGGGTCGGTGTTGCTGACCTGATATTCGCGAACGTGCGACGAGAAACCGGCCGACGCGCCTTGAAACGACTGGCCACCGTTAGCAAAGGTTCCCGAAATGAAGAACCGGCCATTGGTGGCGTAATCGGGATGGAAAGCCAAGCTGAAGAGACCCCCTTCGCCCGAAGTCGAGACGCCAATATTGTTGAGGAAGGGTTGCGTCAGTACCGATCCCGTCGTCCGGTCAAAGATGCGAATCGACCCGGTCCGTTCGACAATAAAAAGTCGACTCGTGTCGCCAGGCGCGTGGGTCGCGAAGATGGGCTGCGAGAGTCCGCTGGCAATTTGCGTCGAGCCAGTGATGTCGGCACGAGACGCGGGCGCAAAACCCACAATGGTTACCATTGATAGTGTTATAAATCTAGCAAACACTGCAGCTCCCTCCGTGGCGACAGCCACAATATGTTAACGAGCCCCATCCCGCTATATTAAAGCCGATCTCTACCGAATGCACAGCACGTACCGCTCTCATGTCGCGCGAATCACAACAAATCAGCTCCCTCATCGAAGCGCTCGTCCGCAATCTGCGCGGCCGGGTTTCAGGCGTGTGGCTGGTCGTCGCGGTGGTTCTCTTAGGGTGCTATTTGGTCGCGGAACCCGCGCTCGAGTCGCGATTTGGCGTCGATTTGCCTGGTGTCTCAACGCCCGGCGAGGTCATCGAACGAGCCGATGAGTCGTCGCGCGACCCATCGACGCCAACCGCTAGCACCACTACCAAACAAAACAGCGAAGGGGAATCGCTCGAAGACATTAAGCAACTACTCAAGCACGTTGGCAACGACGTGTTTGTGTCGCCGGCCGGACTGCGCTATACGAAGGGAAGTGTCCACGGCCACCGGCTCAAACACCTGATGGCACACACCCGCGACGAGCCCGACCGTCCCGGTTCTCATGGCGTATTTGATTCGACTAGCGCGGCCGATGTCATCCGACTGGTCGACGCGGCCTATCGACAATCGCTCGCCGGTAACAATGTTCGAAAAGCCGTCGAACAAGACCGCACCGTCTACGAAGTCGACATGGGGCGACAGATTGGTTATGTCGGTGGCGAGTCGGGTAAGCGACAAGGACACCCGGCGGCTCGCTATTTGGAATTAGTCATCGAGCACGACGCGGCGGGGCCGCGTTTCATTACAGCTTATCCAATTCGTAGCTGGTAACAGGAGCAAGCAATTCTTGAGTCACCAGCCGCCACCGCTGATGTACTACATCGGGTTTTGCCCGATCTGTAAGACCGGACCCTTGGGTCTGCGAACTTGTGGCAATTGTCGTCGGCTCGCTGTGTTGTGCGACGAGTGCGATGCGGTGTGGTCCGACTACCAAACCACACGACCGCGCCATCGCGGAGCGGAGTCGCTCACGTGCCCTCACTGCGAGGCGATGCTGGTGGGGGGAGCGTCGCACTGGGCGACTGCTAGCGAACTAGCCAATTGCGACTGGGTGAGGAGGGCAGTGACCAAGGGAGATATGGCCGTTCGTGAAGGGCGCGCGTTCGCGCCGGAACCGAATCGTGAGAAGAGCGTGGGGCCGGTTTTTTCCGAACAAAATGCATCCGACGAGGGGAATTCTTCCGATAGATTGCGAGATGGCGACGAATTACTTCCGGGGTGTTAGCTCACTCAATCGCTTTCACCGACCTTAGCGTTGGGGCTCTTGGCCACGGGTCTTAAATTTTCCCCATTGCCCCGTTGCCCCCCTGTTAGTATTGTTTAGCAGACTGTTGTGCATTTTGTTCGCACAAAGCCGATATTTGTTACGTATTAGATTGAATGAAAATAGGTCACTCGCCCGCCGCTACAACTCTTAGTGGAGCCTTCGGCTCACACTGGCGGACGCTGCGCAGTTTCGACCTCTCCCATCTCCGGGCCGTGGCCACCCGCTTGCGAAGTTTGTGGCGGTACCGGCTCAGGCGTTGAGTCGTCTTCTCCTCGCGTGCGTTGCTGCGCATTTCGATTGCTCCAGCGATCGATCGGTGGCGACGTTCTCTAGTTTGGTTCTTGCGTTTCACTGTTCGTTGCGCAGGTTGGTTGTCTTTCGGGCCGTCGATTGCGCCCGCGACCGACCTCGCTTCTCGTATTGCAACAACCTCGGCGACTCGCCGATAGCTCACGAAGGAGTATTTTCATGCACAAAGGTTCTCACCTACTCGTCGATTGCCACAACGTCCCTCGCGAAACCTGCCTCAACGACGCATTGGTTCTCGAATCGATGGCCGAAGCGGCGCGTCGCGCCGGGGCCCATGTGATTTCGCAAACTCGTTATCACTTCGGTCACAACTCGCCTCCCGGGTTCACGGCCGTTTGTTTGCTTGACGAAAGCCATTGCTCGTGTCACTCGTATGCCGACGAGCAAATGATGGCAATCGATGTCTTCACTTGCGGCAACACCGATCCCCGCGATGTCCTGCGCCACTTGCGTTCGATGGTCGACTTGGGTGACATTACCGTTCGCTCGGTGCCCCGCTTCCCGATGGATAGCGAAACGGCGGTAGAACCATTCGAAATCCTCGCAGTGGCGGATCACGAAAGTGTCGCGTTCTCTTCATGATGGCCGACAAGACGGACTCGTTCCGCTCGAAAGCCTCGACCTAAATACCTGTCACTCCTTCGCCGATTTGTTACGAGCCATGAGCCGCACCGCTTTTGGTGGCCGGCAACTCGGCGAAGCGTTTGACATTCTGCTCGAAATGCACCGGCGGCCCGCCTGCAAAACGGTTCTGACGCTTAGCGGAGCGATGACCGTTGCCAAGCAGGGGCGTATCGTGTGTGACATGATCGACCGCGGCATGATCGATGCCGTGGTGTCGACTGGCGCGCTGATGGCACACGGGCTGACCGAGTCGATTGGACTGGCCCACTATCGCTATGACGCGAGCAAGAGCGACGAAGAGCTATTCGACAAAGGCTACAACCGCATCTACGACACGCTCGAGATGGAATCGAACCTCAACGACGTTTGTCGCTTGATGGCCGAGGTCTTGCGCGACAGCAAACCCGACGATGGTGTCTGGAGCTCCGGTCGCCTCAACCGCGCGATTGGCAAACGGCTCGATGAGCTCGACCAAGGGCCCGGTATTCTGAGAAGTGCCTACAAGGCGGGGGTGCCTGTCTTTATCCCGGCATTCACCGATAGCGAAGTGGGGCTCGACGTGTCGACCGTCGCCATGCTCGCGATGCGCGAGAGCGTTGGCGACAACCATCGGCAGCTGCTCGAGACGGTCCCCAGCTTCAATCCGTTCTACGACTTGCAAGAATACGCCAGGTTGATTCTCGATGCCGAAGAAGTGGGAATCTTCACGATCGGTGGGGGAGTTCCGCGCAACTGGGCACAGCAGGTCGGCCCTTATGTCGACATCACCAACAACCGCCTCGATGTAAAGCTGCCGGTCCCCCGATTCCGCTATGGTGTTCGCATCTGCCCCGAACCGGTTCATTGGGGCGGCCTGTCGGGCTGCACCTACAGCGAAGGGGTAAGTTGGGGCAAGTTTGTCCCCTCGGCCGAAGGAGGCCGGTTCGCGGAAGTTCACTCCGACGCGACGCTCGTTTGGCCTTTGCTGATGAAGGCCATCTTTGAAGAACTGGATCGCGGCGAGTAGTTTTTTTTCGACGCAGAGACGCGGAGGCGCAGAGAAGCGCAAAGGAGTCAACGAAAGAAGGTTGTTGGGCTCTGCGCTGCTTCGCGCCTTCGCGTCGAAATTAATTTTTTTTGCCGATTGTCCCGACTGTTCCGGCTTGCTAAGATTGGGACATCGTGAACGTCGCTCGCCAAAAAATTGTTGCCTTGCTGCTGGCCGCCCTCTACGGGACGGTTGGAGTGTTTGGCTATAGTTTGCACGCACTGGTGCCATGTGGCGATGCGCTTTGCGGTGTCGATGACGATTCGCATGGCTGCGATTGTGCCTTTCACGCTCAGTCAGCGTCTACGAATTCCGACGAGCCGACGCTCGCTGACAGCCGATATGTTCACAACTCGGCCGACTGCGTAGTTTGTTCGCTGCTGGCGCAGCTAAAGGCTGGGCATGTCGATTTGCCGCCGCCGATGTTTGGTGTTCAGACGACCGGCGAGCTTACGCTCACCGCTCATTTGGATGTCTTGCATACGTTCTTCTTAGCCACGCTCTCTCGTGGCCCGCCAGTTTGCAGCTAGTGCTCGTACCGACGTGTCTTTCGGCCGCTGGTTTCTGCTGCTATCTCTCCCATTTTGTTTAGGCCTTCCGTGCTGTGCGCGCGAATGACCTACCGAAAGTTTCTGGCAATGCGCCACAAAACTGGTTTTACGCTCGTTGAATTGTTGGTTGTGATCGCCATTATTGGTGTGCTCGTTGCTTTGCTGTTGCCCGCGGTGCAAGCCGCTCGCGCAGCAGCGCGGCGGACGCAGTGTGCCAATAACATGCGACAGATTGGTCTCGCGACCCATCAGTTTGCCACCGTGCACAAGGGGAAGTTCCCCGGCATCTGGCACCAAGCCGACAAAGAGAAGTCGTGGATTTACACCCTCGGCGATTACACCGAGAGCGTCGATTCGATTCGCCTCTGTCCCGAAGACCTAAAGCGAATCGAACGCCGCAGCTCGGCCGAAACTAGCTATGTGATGAACGGTTACCTCCGCCCGGCCACTGAGTTGGAGCGAGAGGTTTTTCCCGAAGAGGTGGGCTACTTTACGCCCAAGCTCTACGCATTGCCCGAAACGCATCGCACGATCGTAATGATGGAGGCGGCCGATACGTTGGCCGTTGACATTCAGTTCGATCACGTTGAAGCATGGGAGTGGTTTGGCTTTGCCAATCCGACAGCCGAAGCGCGGCTGCGAGCCATCGAGTTCGAACTGGCCACCAAGCGACATTCGCACACGGCCGCGAACTATCTCTACGCCGACGGTCACGTCGAGGCGATTGCCGCCGAGCAGATCGCCGAATGGGCGACGGACAATTTTAATTTTGCCCGTCCGCCCAAGTAAACCAAAGTCGCTGCTCGCTCCGCGAGCAGATGCAAAGATGTCGCTGATCGCTCCGCGATCAGCTCACGGTTCGCGGAGCGAACCGCGACAATCGTAGCGAATCGTCGTGCAATGGATGCCGATCTCGCAGAGTTTTGTTTTCTGTAGTTTTGCTTCCTGATTTTTTCGCGAATAAGGATCTAATGATGAACTTTGCTATAAGAGTTGCGACAGTTTTGTCGGTCTGTTTGGTCTCGCACTGGGCGTTCGCAGAGGAGGAAGAACCGCATGCCGACATTTTCGTCGGTCGCCCGGTTAGTGGAACGCAAACACTGATTGGTGGTGCGCTCGTGCCCGATGACTTGAACCTGACCGATCGAGTGTTCGAAGGCGATATGGGTGAGGCCATGTTGGGGTCGAATAATTTCTTTGAAGGAACCGAACCTGGTTTCTTCAACGCCGGCAGCGGCATGTTCTTAGGAGCCACGAACCCAGTCGGTTCGCTACCGCTCATGGCGGGTGAAATACCGACGATTACTCACGTCGAGACGGCAATCGGCATCCTGACCGGCGCACCGCTCTACTTTTGGGATGGAATGGGAGCGGTGAATTTCCAGCCTTCCAGTGCCCTGTTCTCGCTCGAAGCGATTCCCGTTGGTGCCGGGGCGAACGGTGAACTGGACGACCACCCGATTTTCACAATCGACGATCCGATGAGCGACGATCTGCCCGTTAGTGGAATCTATTTGGCGTCGCTGACAGCAACGCTGATTGGATTTTCGCCATTGGATGAATTGTCGCCTTCGGACCCGGTCCTCGTGCTGTTCGTGACCAACGAAGCGGTCGAAGAGTCGGGTGCCGTGGAACGGGCCGAAGACTTTTTAGCCGGCGGCGCGGTTCCCGAACCGTCGTCGATGGCACTCGTCGGCCTAGCACTTTTAGGCCTGTGCTCGCTACGGCAGCGATTCGGTCGCTCGATGTAATACTCCCTGGGTACCGCTCGACGCTGAGTCGCCTTGCACCGAGTCATTGGCGTCGAGCGGTTTTCTTTTCTCACTTGACACCCTCAGCATGATCATGCGAATCAGAATCATCTCGACAATGCTCGCCACATTGGCGTTGCTCGGAAAATGCGATGCACAAGAACAGGACATCATGGTCCAACAGTCGAGCGGCCGTCTCGTCACTGGCTTCGCCGACCTCGACAACAGCAACTTCACTTCCCCTACGTTCGTTTACACGCGCGGACTGTTCGCCAGTTCTAGCGTCCCCGGCAATTGGCTTGGGACCAATCCGGGCTTTTTTTCGCTCGCTCAAGGCAGTTTACTTTTGCCGCCGAATGCAAGTGCGCTTCCCGCAGCGACAGATATATTCTGGGATTTTCTCCCCATGACCGACGAACAGACCGTATCGAATCTCTTCTACTGGGATGGCATCGACGACGACATGAATGGCTTTTCTTCGGTCGATGTATCGGTGTCTGTTCCAACGACAAATCTGGAACTCCGTCTCAGCAGCCCCGGTACAGGAACCGGTTTTGGCTCAGCGGCCGTCATGGGAACGACCGAGTTGGTCGAAGGAAAGAAGGTTGAGCGGACAGCTTTCGACGGTTCGATTCACCACCACGGTATCTTTCGTCTCAATGCGACGATGGGCGACATCCCGCCGGCCGAAGGAGTTTATATTGTCTCGATGCACCTTCGCACGGCGGGGACAATTGGCACGAGCGACCCGTTCTTTATCGCATTTCGCACTGGTGGTATTGCATCGGCAGCCGAAACGGCAGCCGCCGATTGGATTCTCGAAAACTACGACACGCTCATCGCCCCGCCAACGCTCGCCGGCGACTTCAACGGCGACGGCCGTGTCGACGCAGCCGACTATACCGTGTGGCGCGACAACTTGGGTGCGATGGACTTGCCATTGGTCGACGCCGACGGCAGTGGCGAGGTTGATGCCGGTGATTATTCGATTTGGCGGAGCAATTTCGGAGCCATCGCGACCATGGGATCGAGTTCCTCATTCGCCCAAGCCACGACGGTGCCCGAGGCGACTTCTTTCTGGCTTGTTTCTTCGGCCGTTGCGCTTTTTTTCTGGTCGAGACGGACGCAATGATTGCCGCCTTTCTCGGGGGCGATTACGCTAGAACGAGGTTGAATATGTTAAGGAGAGATTCTCGATGCCATTTCGCGACACAAGACAATCCTACTCAGGTTTCACTCTCGTCGAACTGTTGGTTGTGATCGCCATCGTGGGTGTGTTGATCGCCTTGCTACTTCCTGCCGTGCAGTCGGCTCGCGAAGCCGCGCGATTAACGCAGTGCAAGAACAATCTCAAGCAGATTGGGCTTGCCACGATTTCGTATCACGACGCGACGACAGCTTTTCCTCCGGCGCGCCTCCGATCACGTACGGACTATGGCGAAGATTCATGTGGCAATTCTCAGCCATCGTGGCTCGTGCGGATCATGCCCTATCTCGAAGAATCGAATGAGTATGAGCGCTGGGATGTCGCTCGTCAGTTCGAGGAACACGACGATGCCACTCGCGAATATGTTCCTTCGGTCTATGTGTGCCCCACTCGCCGAAGTCGTCTCGAAGCGGTTATTCCTTCTTCGTCAGTTACTCAGGAGGTCTTTTACCCTTGTGGCTGTAGCAGCACTCAAGAGGTGAAACTTACCGGCGGGGCGGTGGGCGACTACGGCGGCAACCACGGAGATTTCGCGCTGGGGGGATCGGGCACAACCGCTTACTGGCGCGGCGGCAACGGCACCGGAGTAATCATCACGAGCCGTCCCAAATGCAACAATCAATGGCAACCGACAGCATGGGTCGACAAAATTCGCATGAAGCACGTGGTCGATGGGGCCAGCAACACGGCACTCGCGGGCGAAATGCACATTCCGACTGACAAACTCGGCAGCCCACCCGAAAACGGCCCGATCTACAATGGCGACGACCTACCCGCCTTCGCCCGCATTGGCGGTGTCGTCGTCCCGCTGGCTCGGAGTGCCGACGACGACTCGGTACCAATCATCGGTTTTGGTAGTTGGCACCACGGCGTTTGTCCGTTCGTCTACGTTGATGGTTCGGTGCAGCTTGTCGATAACTTGATTGACACGACCGTTTATCAATCGATTTGTCGACGCTATGACGACCAAGACTTGGGCGACGCCGATAATTCTCTCTCGGGTTTCATTTCGTCGTTCTAATCGATCGACAGGTCGCCACAATGAAGAACACCTTGGCCGGTGCCGCATGTTTGATGTTGTTGGTGCCGCTCGGTTGTGGTGGCCAAGCGGTTCCGACTTACCCAGTGAATGGTCGTGTGACGTTTGCCGACGGTCGCCCGCTAAGGTTTGCCTTTATCGAGTTTGTTCCTCAGTCGGGCGGCATCTCGTCGCGTGCGAAAGTCGCCGATGACGGAACTTTTGTCCTGGGAACTTTGGCGAAAGCCGATGGTTGTACCGCCGGCGACTTCAAGGTAGTCGTTGCCCAGCATCTGCCGGCGAATCTCGCAGAGGCTGTGGGCGAGCACGCAAGCCACAGCGTCGTTGGAGCCATAGAGCCAGTTTATTCGCAACTCGCCACGACTCCGCTGCAGGCCAAGGTTTCCGCTACCGAACCAAACTCCTTCGATTTCGTCGTCGAGCAGTTGAAAAAACCTAGGTCGCGTTAGCGAGCCGTTTTTCGTACACCACCTTGTCATCGCCGACATCGTAAAAATCGACGAAACGCGCCGCCTCGACGTAGCCGATTCGCTCATAAAACCGGCGAGTCGGCCCGTACAACTCGCGTCCGGCGGTCTCGATATAGAGCTGCCGTCCGCCCGCCTGGCTGACCAAGCGTTCGACTTCGCCGACGAGTTGCCCCCCGATGCCTTGGCCCTGGTGACTCGGATCGATGACGAGCCAATACAAGTTAAAGCTGCCGCGCGTGCAGGCGATTGGTCCGTAGCAGGCGTAGCCTATGGTGGTGTCTCCTTCATCGGCAAAGACGAAGTGATAGCCCGAAACGTCGCCACGGGCGAGTCGTTCGTCGACCAGTTCGACAGCGACAGCGACTTCGTCGTCGGTGAAGAACTGGGTTGCCGCACTGATATTGCGGACGACCTCGCGGTCGGTTTGCGCGACTTCGTATCGCAACATGATGGCGCTAGTTCGCATCAATTTCGCTCCCGGCGAGTAGTCCCGCAAAAAAGTGGCGTGCGTTGGTGCCCAGAGTACGTGTGCGGTACCCCCCTTCCTGTACGACGAGCGTTGGCAGCTTGATGGCTCCGAGCATTTTGCCGTTTAGCTCGAAGTCGCTCGCCCCGAGCGACCAAGTGCCGGTAGGGTCACCCTTAGCCGGGTCGAGTCCGAGGCAGACGACCAAATAGTCGGGGGCGAATTCCTTGACCCTGTTGATCGCGATGCTGAGAGCTTCGCGGTAATCTTCGGCCCTAATGATCTCGGGGAGTGGCAAATTAAGGTTCGCTCCGATGCCCACTCCCTCACCTAGCTCGTCGGCAAAACCAGTGAAATAAGGATAAGCAAACTCGGGGTGCCCGTGAATTGAAATGGTTAGCACATCGTCTCGGTTATAGAAAATGTCCTGCTGTCCGTTACCGTGGTGGTAATCGACGTCGATGATGGCGACACGACGGCTATTCTTGGCCAGATAGTCGGCCCCAATTGCGGCATTGGCGAAGTAGCAGAATCCACCAAACGAATCACGCTCCGCATGGTGGCCCGGCGGTCGCACCAGCGCGTAACCTAAGCGTCCGCCCGCCAGCAGCGCGTCGGCCACGGTCAGCACACAATCGACCGCTCGTCGCGCGGCAGGGTAGGCGTTGCGGTTAATCGGTGTGAACGTGTCAATACAATAGTAACCGGCCAGCACCGACAAGTCTTTCGGTGGGCGATGGCGATTGCGGACGGGGAAAACATAAGGGTAAATCGACTTTCCCTCTGTCGCGTCGTTGCAAGCGCGCTCGAGGTACTGGACAAGTTCTTGAGAATGGACCCGCAAAATAGGATCGAGGCCATGCTCGACGACCTCGACTTTTCGAGTCCAACCGGTCGGTTCGAGTTCGCGGAGGATGGCTGAGATACGCACCGGCGACTCGACGTAGCCCCGCTCGCGGATATGGTGAATCTCGTGCTTGTCGTTGACCGCCATCACGATCTGATTTTGGAATCGCGACAAATCATGCGACAGCGAAAGCCCCGGCTTTTGATAACATGCGGGGCGAATTCTTACCGGATCATCGACAAACGATTCGACCACTTCCTCGTTATAATCGGCCGGGCAAAGATCGCCATACTTCCGTTCGAGTATCGCCTGCACCACACGCTTGGCGAAGCCACGGCGCAGCGGTTCGTTGCGGCCCAAACCGTCGTAGACTAAGTGCGGCAGGTTATCGCTATCGCTGCCGGGCACCGGCAGCTCATACTTGGTGCCGATGATCGGGCGGGCTCCAAAGCGTTCGTAGAACCGCAGCCTCGCGGCGTTTTGTCTTCGCACGATCGGATCAAGACAACGCTCTGGTTCGTCGGGCAAGCATTCGAAAAACAGACCCTCGGCGCAATGGCCGCGGGCTTCGTCGCGGATGTGTTGATAGAGGGCCGCCCCGACGCCGCGGCCCGAGAGCTTAGTGCCGGCCGCCAAGTAGTCGAGATAGAAGAACCCAATCACCGGCTCGTGCAGCGCAATCGCGAAACCGGCGACCGTGTGCCGCGCGTTCTCGGCGACGTAGAGCATCGTCCGCAATTGGCGACCGAAGGGGTTTTGCAACCGCTCCGACAACTCCGACAAATCTCGCGGATCGGCTCCCTTGAAATGCTCGTCGAAAATCGGCTGCACTTCGTCAATTGTCGCGCGATTGCCCGGCAAAACGTCGTCGGGAACTCGGCGGATTCGAAACATGTTTGGTTACCTGTCAGCGATTCAATCAAGAGCTGCGGCTACAATTCTTGCAATCGCATCGTCGAATGTCAGCCCCGCTTCTTTCACGGCTGCCGCGAAACCGGCGTCGGGCGACAGGCAAGGATTGGCATTGACTTCGAGAATCCACGCATTTCCATCGGCATCGACCCGAACGTCGACTCGCGCGTAGCCACCGACTGAAAAGACTTTGGCACACTGCTTGCCAAGCTCGGCGATATGTCGATACAAGTTTTCGTCGTTCTCGGCACAACCGAAACGACGTGGCGTCGCTCGATACTCGGTCGATGACTCGTCCCATTTCGCAGCGTGGCCGACGATGGCTGGTTCGTCATCGGGAAGCTCGGCGAAGTCGATCTCAGCCAGTGGTAGTGCAGCGAATTGTCCGCAACCGGTACTAAGCAGCGACAGATTGAATTCGCGTCCCGCGATGAACTTCTCGGCAAAGTGGGCGACGCCGACCGACTCGTTCTTGCGAGCAATCGCCGACCGCAATTCGCCAACTGTCGATGCGGTAACAATCGAATCACCGTCGATACCGCGCGATGCGTGTTCGTGAATCGGCTTAACGATGTAACCACCATGCGCGACGCTTTTTGAGTCATTTGCAAACCAGTCAGGTGTCGGTAGCCGATGATCGCAGAGCATGCGTTTTGCGACCAGTTTGTCGCCAGTCTGGGCAATCGCAATTGCCGAACTTCCCGTAGCGGGCAACTCCATCGACTCGAGCAGCAGCGGAACCAAAGACATCAGCCGGTCGGTCCCCGCGAGCGATTCAACGAGGTTGAATATCAACCCCGGCCGCAACGCCAAGAGTTGTCGACGCAACTTCCCCAAGTCGAGCGTCGCCGATAGCGCCGTCGCTCGGTGACCGAGTCTTTCCAATGACTTTGCGACCGCTTCACACTGCACCAGCACATCGAGTTCAGCGGGCGCAGCATCATCGGGCAAGTGTTGGTGGAGTACCGCAACGTGCATCAGGCGACACTCGCGGTGTGTTGAACTCTCGTCGCAGCCGATGTGACGATATCGCGAATGAGCTGTTCGTACGACATGCCAACACTGCTGGCGATCATCGGCAGGTCGCTATGTTCGGGGTGCAACCCGGCGAGGGGATTCGCCTCGATGAACTGCGGACGGCCCGCCGCGTCGCAGCGCAAGTCAATCCGCCCGCCGTCGCGGCCGCCCAAAACTCTCCATGCCGCCAGCGTGAGCGCTTCGGTCTCGGCAACGACCGGGTCACTGCTATCGACCGGTCGGTAATCGACGAGTTCTTCGCAATGTTCCTTGTTGTGATACGAATAAACATTCGGCTCGGCGGCGTCGAGTAGCACGATTTCGAGCGTTCCCAGCACACGCGATTCCCGGCCAGTGCCAACCAGGCCGACGGTAAACTCGCGACCGGGCAAAAACTCTTCGATTAACACCGGTTGGTGGAACTCCGCGAGCAACCGTTCACACGTTGCCCGCAGTTCGCCGCACGACGAAATAAACGAATTCGGCGTTACCCCTTTGCCAGTTCCCTCGGCAACTGGCTTTGCGAACAGCGGAAACGGCAGAGTGTGCGTGGCTAGGTCGCCAAGCTCGCTCGCGACAAACGATCGCGGCGTTGCCAAACCGGCATCGCGAACGAGCGCCTTGGTCGCGTTCTTGTCGAGACATATCGCCATCGCGCAAGGGTCGGCAAACGTGTAGGCAATTTCGTAAAGGTCGAGAATCGCCGGCACTTGCGCCTCGCGGCCGCGGCCGTGCATCCCCTCACAGATGTTAAAGACCAAGTCCCACCGGTCTCCGCGTGCGAGGCGTTCGATGAGTGACCGCGCCGAGCCGACGCGGTCGACTTCGTGGCCAATTGCCTTAATCGCGTTGGCAAGCGCATCGATGGTGTCGGCGCGGTCAAATTCAGCCGTGGCAAGTTCGCTGTAACCGGCAGCGAGGTAGTCGTCGCGTAGGTCGTAAGTCAGTCCAACGTACATAATGTGGCCGGTGCGGCCGATTCCATTTGGATTTCTTGGTATAGCATGCGATGCCAACGTTCGGCATCGGTGCGGCTCATACCGATCGCCTGCGGCAAAGTTTCGTCGCTCGCGAGCAAGTGCGTTGGGCAGCCACTTGCCAGTTCGTCGCGAATACCGCCGGCATCGTAATCAAAGGGGTAAAGTCGACAGATTAGCGGTCGCACTTCGGTCGGTAGCGAGCAACCGCGCTCGCCCAAGAACGTACAGTCGCCCCCCGCGTGGTGTTTCAAAACTCGCTTTGTGCCGTCGTCGCGAAACACGCAGGCCTGCCACAACGGGTCGCCATCGACTTCTCGGTAAACCGGGTCACTCGCCGCGCGGAACTCGGTGAAGTCCGCGCGGCCAGTGAACTGTTCAATCCGCCGCAAGTCGCCGAGCGAGACGTAGATGTCGGTCTCTTGGCAACACGTTTTTTGACAATGCGCGCAGCGAGCGCAAATATGTTCGCTCATATTGCGCTCGAATGTGCCTCGCCGACCGGCGGCGTCTGAGGATCGGGGTAGCGATATTCTTTCCCCTCGAAATTCCGCAGCACGACCCAATCGCCATCGCGACGAACGAAGTAATTCGGTTGCAGCGGAATTTTACCGCCGCCACCTGGGGCATCGATTACATAGGTCGGCACAGCGTAGCCAGTCGTGTGGCCTCGCAATCCTTCGATGATTTCGAGCCCTTTATCGACCGTCGTCCGAAAGTGTGACGAGCCGCTAATCGGATCGCACTGGTACAAGTAATAAGGCCTCACTCGCATCATCAGCAACTTTTGATTGAGCCTTTTCATCGTGTCGACTTCGTCGTTGACACCCTTGAGCAAGACCGTCTGCGCACCGAGCGGAATGCCCGCGTCGGCGAGCCGCTCGCAGGCACGCTGAGAATCGACCGTGCACTCACTGGGGTGCAAAAAGTGTACGCTCATCCACAGCGGATGGTACTTGCGCAACATCTTGCACAGCGACGGCGTGATCCGCTGCGGAAGTACTGCCGGCATTTTCGTGCCAATGCGAACGAATTCGATATGCGGAATCGCCCGCAATCGTTTGAGCACGCTGTCGAGCTTTTCGTCGTTCACAGCAAGAGGGTCGCCACCCGAGATCAGCACGTCGCGAATCTCGGTATGCTCGCGCAAATAAGCGAGAATCTTCTCGAGACGCGCTTCGTTAGGAGCGATTTCGCCGTGCCCGACGACACGCGAGCGTGTGCAATAGCGACAATAGGTGCTACAAAAATCGATGAGCAATAACAGCACCCGGTCGGGGTAACGATGCACTAGCCCGGGCAATGGGCTGTGGCCATCTTCGCCCAGCGGATCATCAGCTTCGCCCACCGCGCGATAGAACTCGGCCGTCGAAGGAATCACCGTCTTGCGAATGGCCGAATCAGCATCGTCGCGATCGACGAGGCTCATGTAGTAGGGCGTGATACCGACCGGCAGCATGGTGCCGCCCACGGTCATCGCACCACGCTCGGCGTCGGTCAGCACGAGCATCTTTTCGAGTTGATCGAGCGTCCGGACACGATTGCGCGTTTGCCAACGCCAGTCACGCCAGTCGCGAAGCGTTGCTTCGGGGTAGTAGCGCTTGCGAAACGCGGCGGTCGCGTCGCGCGGCATACGGACGAATGAAGTGACAACCGACTCTGTTTCATCGGCCAGCAAAACTGTCTTGGCAACAGCTCGGCGACCACGCTCTGCGATGTCGAATCGATCACCGCCACCAACGATCGGAAGCAGTGGCGGATCGTCGATCGCCCCATCGGTCTGATCGATGCGGGCCTCGCTGATCGGTGCCAGCGCAGGCAAGAATTCGAGCGTCGTCTGTTCGATTGTCGTTGGGCCGGCCGATGACTCGCGGCGGGCGAGTCCCCTCTCGGTACTCAGCCCCAACCAGCCATCGGCCCTCGTAGCGGGAGGCTCCTCTTCAACAAATTCCGCAACAGTATCTGCAGTTTGACGCACGCCCATGATTAGTCGGACTCCGTTCGACGTTGTTGACTCCGCTACCACGACGCCGCAGCCGCCAGCCGCGAACAGTAAGGTCGAGTAGGAGAGTAGCGAAGAATTAATCGTGATTGATCGGAAAAGTCAATGGCGGCGAGTAGGCAATTGGCAAAGATTCTCAAAGTGAGTCAAACTTTGCGGCCCCTATTCAACCGGCGAATAGTGCAAGAGATCAAAAGTATAGAAGCGGGAGCTAAGGCAACCCTGAATTTGGCTTTCTGGTTGACTTGAGCTTGACGAATTTAGCCAAGTAGAAACCAGTTAAGTAGCGCGATGGAATGATTCGCTGTGAAAGTGCGACGTCGGCCGCATACGACTTGCCTTGCCATTTTGTGATTCCCGGCTGCGTGTTGCCGACTGGCAACTCGAACGATTCGACTAGCACGGCATCGCCCAGTCGACGAAGCGTGTGGTCGACCACGGCCTCGTTTTCTTCGGGAGCGAACGAACAGGTTGCGTAGACGATCCGTCCGCCGATTCGTGTCGCATCGATCGCCGATCGCAAGAGCGCCTTTTGCTTGCGGGCCGACTCGGCGATTTTCTTCGGCCCCCAGTATCGCCAGCTTGTCGGGTCGCCGGCGACAAATCGAGCTTCACTCGTGCAAGGTGCGTCGAGCATAACCGCGTCGAACCGCTCGGGTGTCTTGCGACCCACCTCGCGGCCGTCGGTGCGGTAGAGTTTCACGAACCCCTCGGCACTCGCGCGGCGGATGTTGTCGCGAAGTGCAAACCAACGCTTCGCCACTGGCTCGACGGCGGCGAGACTTCCCAATCCCCCCATCATGGCCGCCATCTGTAACGTCTTACCACCTGGCGCAGCCGCCAAGTCGAGCACTGTCTCCCCCGACTGAGGGTCGAGCACTAGCGGTGCAAGTTGGCTCGAAAGTGCCTGCACGTAGACCCGACCCGTGAGCACTGCGGCACTCGTTGTGAGTTGCAATTTTTGTTCGGCTCGGATCGTCGCCGCGCAGCTTGACCATTCGACGCGGCGGAAATCAATCCCCATCGCGGCAAGTTCGGCGAACGTAGCCTCGGCCGGGGCGAGCAAGGTATTCGCCCGGAGCGCAACGACATCGATTCCCGACAGCGATTCGATTGTCGACGTCACCCCCTCGGGCGGCATCAACTGCGCGAGCCGAGTCGTGAACCCCTCGGGAAAATCGTTCGGCAAATCGACGGGGTCGGGTCTATCGTTTGTGAGCATTCTGGCGATTGTAACCGAAAGATCGCGGCGAAAATTGACCTTATCCCACTCGGCATCTACCATGCGTTCAGTGCGATTGAGAATCAATCGTCGCAATCAACCGAGTATGATGGAATAAAAACATAGCAGCTACCGTCATTCCCGCGCAGGCGGGAATCTAGGCGGCAAAGTCTCCTCTTTAGCGTCCCGCCTGCGCGGGATTGACGTGCATGGACACCCCTCCCGCCAAGAACGACCCTCCGGCTTCGAGTGTCCGCGATGTCCTGCCGATGTTGCCCGGCAGTCCGCTGTTCAACAGTAGCCATGGGTCAAGCGCCAAACCGATCATCGTCGTCGACGACGCGACGGTCATTTCCCACTCACCACCGATCGAGAGCGATGCGGCTTATCTGAATCTGCGCCCCAAAGAACTCGGCGAAGTGCTGCTCGGTCAGCAACTCGGCGATGTGATACTCGAACAGTTTGTCGGCGGCGGTGGCATGGGTGCCGTCTTTCGGGGGAGCGATCAAGTGCTGCACCGCACCGTCGCGGTCAAAGTCCTTTCGACACTGCAAGCGGGCGACGGCGAGACATTGCGCCGGTTTCATACAGAAGCCCGCAGCGCGGCCCGACTCGACCACCCCGGCATCGCCCGCGTGTTTCAAGTCGGCGAACAGCGAGGAATTCGCTACATCGTCTTTGAGTACATCGACGGTATCAACCTTCGCGATGTCGTCGTGCAGCGCGGCCCGTTGCCGGTCGACGAAGCAATCGGTTTGACATTGCAAATCGCCGACGCACTCGTTCACGCATGGCAAAGGCAAGTCGTGCATCGCGACATCAAGCCTTCGAACATTTTGCTCACACAGTCGGGGACTGCCAAACTCGTTGACATGGGGCTCGCCCGACTCGATCAGTCTGAGCAGTCCGACCACGACGCCACCGCGACCGGCATGACGCTTGGAACATTCGATTACATCGCCCCCGAACAAGCCCGCGACCCCCGGCTGGCCGATGCGCGCGCCGATATCTACTCGCTTGGCTGCACACTGTTCTTCATGCTGACCGGCCAGCCACCATTCCCGGGCGGCACGCCGCTCCAGAAGCTACTGAGCCACCAAGGCGATACCCCGCCGTCGCTCGAAACGTTTCGTAGCGACTTGCCCGCGCCGGTCATCGAATTGGTCGAGCGGATGCTTGCCAAGAGTGCCGACGATCGTTTTCAGAATCCATTGGAACTAGTCTCCGCGCTGCTCGGCATCGGCGAGCAACTTGGTGTCCGCCGGCCCAAACTCACCGCGACCCTGTTCGCCACAGCCGCACCGATAACCATGCCAAGCTGGAGCCGCCACCTTCCGTGGCTGGTGCCGGTCTCGGCGCTCTTGATTTGCCTCACGCTCGCGGCCATGCTGCTCGACAAACCGGCACAGCCCGCCGGCTTCGAAGCGGAACCGCTGAATACCATCGGGCCAACGTCCGAGCCTGAGTCGCAAATGCAATGATGACCAGCGCGCAGCGCCAGCAAGTGTGTTTTCGCGATCGCTCTGCCTCACTCGCTTGCGCATCGTGCTTGTCTTGCGGGCGAGTCGCGAACTTGGTTCGATTGCGTTAGACTATTGGCTCGCGTCAGGCGTTCGCACACTTACCTATTCGCCAATCGAACCCGATATGCCCGAAAGTCCCTCCACGAGCCCACAAACCAAGTCGACCAACGAACCGCCCATCAATGGCAGGTATCAAACGACCCCCTTCGCAATCGAAACCATGCCGCCGGGCATTCCCTATATCGTGGGAAACGAGGCGGCCGAGCGGTTTAGCTTTTATGGGATGAAGTCGATTTTGGCGGTCTTTATGACCACTTATCTGCTCGACGCGAGTGGCGCTGCAGCAGGAATGACTGAGAGTGGTGCGACAGCCGTGATGGGATGGTTCGTCGCCGTCACTTACGCGACCCCTTTTCTGGGCGCTATCTTGGCCGACTGGTTGTGGGGCAAGTACAACACGATATTGTGGGTATCGATGCTCTACTGCGTCGGCCACGGTGTGCTTGCGCTACTCGACATCGGCCCCGAAATTGGTTTAAGCGGAAAATACATACTCTACTGTGGACTGGCACTGTTGGCAGTTGGTGCCGGAGGCATCAAGCCATGTGTCACGGCACATGTCGGCGACCAATTCGGTTTCCGCAATAAACACTTGTTACCACGCGTTTACAGTTGGTTCTATTTCTCGATCAACTTTGGCTCGTTCTTCTCGACGTTGTTGACGCCCGTCCTGCTGGCCAAGTATGGCCCGGGTTGGGCGTTCGGAGTGCCGGGCGTGTTGATGGCAGTTGCGACTTTCATGTTTTGGATGGGACGCAACAAGTTCGTTCACGTTCCGCCGTCGGGCGACAAGTTTTGGACCGAAACATTTAGCGACGATGGCATCAAAGCGCTGGTGAACTTGGTGCCGCTGCTGTTGTTCGTCGCGATGTTCTGGTCACTGTTCGATCAAACAGCATCGAAGTGGGTGCTGCAAGCTGAAAAAATGGACAAGACCGTTAATATCGATCTCGGATCATTCCGAATCGGTCAAACGCTGATCGAGCTGCGCGTCGACGAATTATTGCCTTCGCAGATTCAGGCCGCCAATCCGGCGCTGGTGTTGCTCCTGATTCCTATTTTTTCCTACCTGATTTACCCGGCAATGGGTAAGGTCTTCACCGTTACGCCGCTACGCAAAATCGGCATCGGTTTGTTCGTGGCTGCCATTGCATTTGCCATCGCCGGGTTGATCGAAACGCGTATTACTCAAGGCGAATCGCCACACATCAATTGGCAAGTCCTTGCATATGTGTTTATTACGGCCGCTGAGGTCATGGTTTCGATTACGATGCTCGAATTCTTCTACACCCAAGCGCCTAATCGCATGAAGTCGTTCGTCATGGCGTTTTGTATGTTGTCGGTATCGCTGGGCAACGTATTTACCGCCTTGGTCAACACGTTTATCGAGGGCGAAGACGGAGTCGTCATGTTGTCAGGCGCTACTTACTATTGGTTCTTCACCGGTGCGATGCTCGTCGTCGCTTGTGGCTACGTCGTCTGGTCGCAGTTTTACAAAGGCCAAACTTACATCCAAGATGAGAATCCTGATGCACTTGATGTCGCAATTGAGTGAGTGAGTGAGTGAGCGTCCGAGCTCGCTCAGAAAAATCCGGAGCCTCACACCAACCCGCTCGACTCATTTCCCGATACAAAATCGGCTAAACACCTGCTCGAGCACATCGTCGGACGAAACGGTGCCCGCGACGGCACCGAGGTGTTCGAGTGCCGTGCGAATTTCGACGGCCACCAGTTCGTCGCCGGCGGAAATCGCTGTCAGTTCTCTTGCCGCAGCGAGTGACACCGCAGCGGCGGCCAAACTCTCGGCACAACGGGCGGCCGTGTGGGGGACGACTTTCGCCAGCCCTTCGTAAGCGGCAGCGTTGAGTTCTTGGGCGATGCGTCGAGCCAAGTCATTGAGCCCCGCGCCGGTGTGAGAACTGGTTGCGAGTAATTCACAAAGAGCATTGTCGCCCCAGAGGTCGGCTTTGGTGACGATGGGCAGCACGCCGGGCTCGAACATCGCGTCATCGTCATCGAATTCAGCCGCCGAGGTACAACGCACACAAAGGCTCGCCAATTCGATTGAGCGATTCGTTGCTTGTTGGGCGACCATTCGCGGCGACGGTTCAAGCGCCAGTGTCTCTTCGATTCCGGCCGTATCGCACAACACGAAGCGTGTCCCGGTGACTTCGAGCGTCGCCAGCAGAGCGTCGCGAGTTGTGCCGGGCGTGGGCGAAACGATCGCCGTCGTCACACGATGGTCGATACCAAATCGTTCGACCAGTGAGTTGAACAATTGGCTCTTGCCGGCGTTGGGTAGTCCGACCAAAGCGACCAACGGCAAATCGTCACCAACACTTCGCCTGGCGAGCTGCCCAGTCATCTCTTTGACCCGAGCGGTCGCGGCGTCGAGTCGCTGGCAAACGACGACGCCGGTGACAAACTCAATATCGTCCTCAACAAAGTCGAGACCCGCTTCAATGTCGGCCAGCAGATTTACGAGGTCGGCCCGGAGTTGAGCCAGAGGCTCTGCCATCCCGCCGGCCAGTTGTCCCAGTGCCGTCTTGAGTGCGGTGGCGCTGCTCGCATCAATCGCCGCCAACACCGCTTCGGCTTGCGTCAAATCGATCCGCCCGGCAAGAAACGCTCGCAGGGTGAACTCCCCGGGCGCAGCCAAACGGGCTCCTAGCTTAATGGCCGCAAGCACGATCGCTTCGATCACTGGCGACGAACCAATCGTGTGGAGTTCGACAATTGGCTCGCGAGTATAGCTCCGCGTGCCCGACCAGATCATGGCCGTCGCCGGTACTTGAAATGGTCGCTGACTTAGTTCGATGTCGAGCAACACATCGATGGCAACGGCACGCCTTGGAGCGCTCGACAGTGGTGCCAAGCCCAAGAATAAATCCACCGCTACTGGTCCGCTAATTCGCACCACGCCTCGTGGCGAGCCACCCACGGCAGACGCGCGGGCGACGATTGTGTCATGTGTATCGTACTCACGCGAGTGCATAGTCGCGTAGCACCGTCCCTTCGGGCCGTGCGTCCAGGAAAACTAGGTCAAAAGTTGCGCGGCCCTCATCGACCGTACTTCGTCGTCTATGCTGCGCTGATCGGCTCACTTGCCTTTCTTCTTGCGGCGGGCGCGCTCGGTCGCTTTGGCACTTTCGCCCGACGATGCCTTTGGTTTCGTCGTTACTAAAGCCGTCGGCGCGGTTGCTGGCAACTTTGGCTTCGGAATCAGTTTGCGTTCGGTGATGCCCCACAGGCTCGACGCAATAAAGTAGAGACACAATCCGCTCGCCACCTTAAAGAACATAAAGCCCATGAAGATCATCATGTACTGCATGATCTTTTGGGTCATGGCCGTTTGTTCGTCGGTGGCTGGTGGCATAAACATCTTTTGCTGCAACACGAACAGCCCGACCGTCAACAGTGGCAGAATGTTGAGGTAGGGACCAAGCGCGAAGATACCGTCGCCATTATTAAACGATTGCCACCACCAACTCGACCAATCGAACAGCATGTCGGGAGCGGCGAGGTTCGAACAGAAGCGAATCGACTCGCTGAACAGGGGCGTTTGCCGCAGTTCGACGTCGACCATCAGCGAGCGATAGAGCCCTATGAAAATCGGGAATTGCAATAACATCGGCAAGCACCCTGCCATGGGGTTGTAGCCGTGCTGTTTCCAGAGTGCCTGTTGCGCGGCCGACCGCTTTTGCATGTCATCTTTGTATTTGGCCGTGATGCGGTCGAGTTCGGGTTTGAGCTCTTGCATCTTCATCATGTTCTTCGCCTGCTTGCGGCTGATCGGAAACATGCTGCCGCGCACGAGCACAGTGAGCATCACGATCGCGATGCCGTAGTTGCCCACCAGCCAAGCGAAGAAGTGCAGGATCACAAGCATCGGCTTTGCGACCCACCAGAACCAGCCAAAGTACAGGAAATCGCTAAGCGTATGGCCCGCGTCGCCCGCTGCCCGATACTTATCGAGCAAATCGGGCCGCTTGGGGCCGGCGAACACTTCGTAAGTGTCTTGCTGCGAACTTCCGTCGAGACCGAGTGCCGCCAGCGCTACCGGTTTGCGGGTCATTGTGAAACTACTGTTATTGTATTTGATCGGCTGGTTTTTTGAGAGCTTGGTGCTCGCGAGTGCGGCGTCAACCGATTCGACCCACGTATCGTCTCTCGACTCTTTTTCGGGGAGCATCGCGGCACAAAAATACTGTGCGTCGACTCCAGCAAAAGCAATCGGGCTACCTTGGCCAACCGACTCGGTGTCACCCTTCGTGATCTCCGGGCAACCAAATTGTGTGAACGACTTGTCGAACACCCGCACAATCACGTCGCGGATGCCGACCGCCGAGAAAAAGCCCTTGCCAATCTTATTGGCGTACCACCAACCCTCGATTGGCAGTCCCGTCGGACCTTGCACGCGGTAAGCGACCGTCTGCGGCTGAGGCGAGAGATTCTTAATCTCGATCGCCAGCTTAAGGTCGTAGCCCGGAAAGTCGGGGTTATCGATCTCCGTCTCGGGCACGCGATCGAGCGTGAATCGCTTTACTAACTCGATTTTGAGTTCTGGTACGCGCTTGCGAAACACCACCGTATCGGCGTCGGGCTCATCGACCATCCAGTCGCCGAGCCGCAGCGTTTCGTTGACCGCTTTGAGTACTTCGTCGGCCGGTTTGACGGGACCGATCGATGATATTTGCAGTTCAAACGAATTGCGCTCGAAAAAGTCTTCGGGCAACTCATCGCTAAATAGCGCTATATTCTCCGCTTCGGGGCGAATTAAATCGAGTGGTGCTCGTACCAGTTGCGCGGATAACGACCGAGTGGCTCCGTTGCGATTGACTGTGAGCTTGAGTTCGTTGCGAGGCTTTGTTCTGGATAGCACTTTTTGAAACTGCTCGAAGTCGGCGACTTTTCGAGTTTCTTTGAGTCCCGCAGCCGTGATGACGTCGCCCACTTCGAGACCAGCCTCCTCAGCAGGACTGCCGGCCGGGACAGCGTTCACCAACACTCCCCCCTCAGAGTCGGTTGCTTCGATCGCACCGAGATGCCCCGAGCGGTCGTCGATGTCGAGGTAACTGGGACTCGATAGTTGCAACCGACGCACGACGCCACCTCGGCTGGCGAAGTTCACCTGCATCCGGTAGCCGGTGGTGTGGTCGATGGATCCGAGCGAGATAATGGCCGGTACATCGGCGACCATTTCGCCAGCGGGCGCGGCGAAAGGCAATAGCTCGTCGAGCGCCGTCCGAGATGCCACCGCTACCGTCGGATCGCGGATACCTTCGTTGCCGTTCGCGACTCTCGGATCGACCGGTGGCTGAATCGGGAAGAGAAACCGCCAGAGTATCAGGATTGCAAAAGCGGTCAGCATGAAGCTGAAGTAGCGGGGACCGTCCTGGTTTTGCTGTTCCACTTTTGCTAACACCCTGTTGGCTTTACGCCGTAACTATGTAATTCGATTTCTGTAACTCGAACTGTGCAACTCGACCGCTGCGAAAGAAAGACGACCAGATTCCATCGGGTCAATCGCCGGTCAGCGGCCTTGCTTGATGCGGTCGCCTAAGAAATTGTCGAGATCGGGGATATCGTAAATCTTGTTGGCCGTCTTATCGCGATCGTAATCGATACGGTGAAAGGTTAGCCGGTTTTCTTCTTGTACGACGTAGCACGAGCGATTGTCGCCGTCACGTGGCTGGCCGACAGAACCGACATTGACCATAAACTTTTGGTCGGTCACTTCGTATGTGTAGTTGACTTCTTCGGGAGTGATAAAATTGCGGCTCTCGGTAAAAATGCCTGGCACGTGGGTGTGCCCTTGGAAGCAGCCGTGGGTGATGAGCCCAAATAGCTTTTCCATCTTCTTCTGATTGTAAATGTCTTCGGGAAAGACGTATTCGTTCACCGGATTCCGCGCCGAACCATGCACGAATAGCCACTTGCCATCGCGATGAACGCGGGGGAGTTGTCCGAGAAAATCCCACCGGCGATCGATCCGGTCTTGAGGACCACCCGCCGATTCAAGCTGTTCACGGGTCCAGAAAATAGCCCGTTCGGCCCCGCTGTTGAAGCCTTCGGGGTCGAAGAGCGCACCTTGGTCGTGATTTCCCAACAAGCAGACCTCGGCATTCTCGATCACTTTGTCGAGACACTCGCAGGGATTCGGCCCATAGCCGATCATATCGCCAAGACAGTAAATCTGGTCGATTCCCTGGCCGCGAATGTGGGCGAGAACTGCCTCGACAGCTTCAAGATTGCCGTGAATATCGCTAATTATCGCGCGTTTCACCCTACACCTCCGCCAGTCAGCGAACGGGTTGTCAGCTTCGCGCCAATCATCGTCGCGGTACTCTCGGAAGTCGGATAGGAACGGGACACGTCGGATTGGAAGAGGCACTAGCGCCAAATTCCGAACAATCAGAATTTCCCTAGCGACCGCATAGCGAACCCTATAAAGTTAGGTCCGTTAGTGACTTACGTCAAGTCGCTCGACCACCTCGTGCCGCCGGCAACTCGTGTGGCCGGCAGAGGAACCGGCGATAGGCGTGGATGGACGCCGATTGAGTTGGGCGGTCGACGGAATTTGAGAAGTTTCCAGCCTGCAGTCACATCGACCGTTGCTTGGTAGACCGGCAAGTTGCACTCTTCGTAGCGACCTGCGGTGAACGAAGAGTAGCTGGTCTACTTGAATAACTCGGGATTATCGACGCTAAAGTCTTTCTCTGTGTAACCATTGTTTAGCTTCAGGTCGGTATAGATATACTTTTCCATCAATTGAGGCTTTCCGCCTTGCTCTTTCGGCCACGTGTAGGCCTCGAACGCCGTCGGAATCTTGTATTCGTTGTCGATGTAGATACGGGCAACGTGAAACTTAAACACGTTGCGCGGAACCGGGTGGGTCGCCTGGATCATCGTCGTCGCGCGATTGTCGATTTTAACATCGGGATAAGTTTTCACCTCACACTCGGCGTACTTCATGTCGGCTTCCATGATCTTGATCAATTCATTGGCCAGGTTCTTTATGCCCGCTTTGGTGATTGGGTGCCGCTGGCCATCCATCGCGGTCGATCCTGTCGGGTCGAGGTGGACTTTCCCGAAGTTCCTTTTCCAGCCATCCGAGAGCGCAACCAGCTTATTGTCGTTCGCTCCGTCGACGTAGAGCACCTCGCGACCGGCGAATGGTTTTACGAACTTCATGTAAACGCTGAACGGTTCGTGGCCGACCCGCATGGCAATGCGCTGTGGTTCGCCCATGCGGCCGTCGACGACTTCTTGCTTCGAGAAGGTGCAGGAATAGTCGCTAATTTCGGTTTCGAGTCGTTGCTTCGCCAATTGAGCCAAGCGATGGCACGGCGCGAGCGGGTGTTCCCCCTCGCGCGGTGTAAGATCGAACGGCGTGTCGCTGGCCGCTGCGACCGTCTCGGCCGGTTGCCCGTTGGCGACCCGAAACACGGGTTCCGTGACCGGTTGGGCGACAGCAACGCCAGCGGTCAACATTGCAACAGCGAATGTGGCGGTAAGAATTCGATTCATCGCTGGGATACTCCCTAGTAGGAACAACGGTCGCTATCGGCGCTAATTTTGCGGGCCTGTAAAGGTGACACGCAGTTTGTCGGCAAACACCGTACCAACGCTTGCCGACCGGGAAAACTCAATAATTGTGCCGTTTCACTCTCGAAATTAACAAGCTGTCAGTGCAATTCTTGCAAGAACTCGCACGTTCTTTCGCTAGATACTAGACGAGACGCTCATCTGGTAAAAGGGAAATTTCGTGCCGAATTGCGCCGATGCTGCCACACACGAGGCGATTCGGACTGCAATTGACCGACGTTGAGTGTTTCGCTAGCGTCCGCAATCACAGTGCTCGCAGGCTGTTTTCCTCACCCATGCTGCTCGCTAAGCCAACAGCCGCCGTACCTAGCTTGCCCGATCGGGTGCGGCTGCTTTACGTGACGCCACTCGGCCAGCCGGGCGATTGGCTCCGTGACGTGTTCGAGAGCGAAACAGCCGCCCGATTCGACTTCGACGAAGCCATTGGCGTTGCCAATGGCATGGCGCGGATGCGCGACGAAGCCTACGACATCGTCCTCGTCAGCCACACGCCTGGAGTGCTCGATTCGCTCGCCTTTGTCGAAGCACTTCGCACGGCCGACCAAGAGCTAGCCGTCGTCGTTTTGGGTACCGCGTCGGTCGCCGAGCTGGAACCACTCGCTTTCGCAGCGGGTGCCGATGCGTATTGTTGTGCAACGTCGACCACGACGAGGTCGCTGCTGTGGTTGTTTGCCCGGGCGATCGAACATCGCAGTCTCTTGAGCGAGAACCACCGCCTCGTCGAAGCCCAGCGGCAACGGCTCGCCAGCGAGCATCGCGAAGCCCAGCAACTGCTCGCACAGCAGCGTTCGCTGGTCGCCGAGCTACAGCAGATCGAAGCCGATGAACCGGGAAGCGATTCGTTAACGGGCGAATGGAGGCCGAAGCCCGACGCGATGCGTCAAGTCGTGCCGAGCGAGCTAATCGATCGCTATCGCGAACTGATGCAGACCTATGTGGTGATGGGTTCGGGAAATCTGGCAGGCGAAATGACGACGCTCGTCGATCGACTCGCCGCGCGCGACATCGCCGCTCAGGCAGTGATGCAGATGCACATCGACGTGCTCGAAACGATGGTCGTCGGGCTCGGCAACCGTAGTGCGAGGCACGTGATGACCCGGGCCGATCTGCTACTCGTTGAATTGGTCGTTCACTTGGCCGACGCATATCGCGATCGCTACAACGAGTCGCAGCACCGGCCGGTGCAGCAATGGCTGCCTGGATTCGATCTATTTGACGACGATCGCGGTAGCGAGCAGAACGCGGCCGCGTAAGATACAATGCGCAAGCCTGTCCTTACCACGTTCTCGCTTGGGGTGCCACCATGCGTTCGCTCACTTATCGCTCGCTGATCACTTGCTGTATTGCGATTCTGGCATCGTCAGCTAAGGCCCACGATCTGGCCGAGGCGATGGCCGCGGCCGCCAATATCTTTGTCGCTTCGCTTAGCGACAGCCAGCAAGCCGCCGCGATGTTCGATTTTGGCGATCGTGAGCGCGAGAATTGGCACTTCGTCCCCGATGGCAACATCAACAATGGCAATGGTCGCAACGGATTAAGGCTCGACACCACCGGCGAAGCGACCCAACTTTACGCCCACGCATTGCTGAACTCGGCGCTCAGCCATCGCGGCTATTTGACGGCGACCTCGATCATGGCGCTCGAGCAAGTGCTGGCCGAACTCGAAGGAAATGCAGAGCGACGCGACCCGGGGCGGTACTACATTTCAATTTTCGGCGAGCCAACCGCGAGCGGCACCTGGGCATGGCGGTGCGAAGGTCACCACCTGTCGATTAACGTCACGATAAAATCGGGAAAAATGTTGGCGGTTACACCAACCTTCTTCGGCACCAATCCCGGGCGCGTGCAACAAGGTCCGCATTCGGGAATGGAAGTGCTGGGCGAACTAGAGCAAATGGCGTTCGCGCTGGCCGGCTCCCTCACAGCCGAGCAACGCTCGATAGCGGTCGTATCGGATCGCGCGATTGGCGAGCTTGTCACCAACGACAACCGGGCCGTCGACCGAAAGACGCTGCTCCCGGCTCAAGGAATCGCTGGGAGTGCGCTCGATGACCAGCAGCAACAGAAGCTGATTCAGCTCGTCGAACAATACACCGGTTGGTATCGCCCCGAAATTGTCGAAAAGACAAGCCACGCGGCCGAGCTTCGCGAAGTGGCCGACTGGCACTTTGCGTGGTTTGGATCGACCGATCCGGGCAAACCTCACTATTTTCGGGTACAGTCAGCGTCGTTTGTGTTGGAGTGTGCCAACGTCCAGAACAACGCGAATCACGTGCACGCCGTGTGGCGCGACTTCGACGGCGACTTCGGTCGCGACCTATTGGGCGAACATTACCGCGACGAGCATGCTGGCGAACACGAGTGACCAATATGAAAGATAGCGAAACGCGCATCGCCGACCTCAAACGACTGGTCGACGACTTCGTTGGCGAGCGAGACTGGCGTCAATTTCACGCGCCGAAAAATCTCACGATGGCCCTGTCGGTTGAGTGCGCGGAATTGATGGAGCACTTTCAGTGGATCGACGCCGAAACGAGCCGAGTGCTCGACGTACATCGACGCCAACTCGTGAGCGAAGAGATGGCCGATGTGCTCGCCTACTTGCTCGCTTTGGCAAATCAACTCGACATCGACTTGTCGGCAACACTCGCGGCAAAAATGCAGAAAAATGCCACCAAGTATCCGGTCGACGAATATCACGGACGGGCCGGTGGTGATCAAAAGCACCGACCGAGAGATTCTCAATGAAGCTGGCCATCTTTGGAGCCAGTGCGAGAGCAGCCGCGTTTTCCGCGATCGCCGCTGGCCACGAAGTTGTCGCCGCCGACCTGTTCGCCGACAGCGACTTGGCCGAACGGTGCGAAGCCTACCAGATCACTAGCTGGTCCGACGATTTTATTGCGTTGATTGAAGGCACACGCGCCGCTGGCTGGCTCTACACAGGGGGTCTTGAAAACCATCCGCAAATTATCAGTGACCTCGCAGAGCGCTGCAGACTATTCGGCACGACTGCTGCTGCACTCGGGCGACTCCGCGATCCATTCGCCCTGGTTGACGTGGCAAGAAGTTTTGGCGTTGCCATGCCACTTATCAGGCGCGAACCACCAACAGGTGAAACAGCAAAACGTTGGCTCGCGAAGCCACTGCAAAGCGCAGGGGGACTGGGCATCGATTTCTGGCGCGGAAATTTCTGGCGTGAAAATGGCACGACGACCGAGGCCGACTACTTTCAGCAATACATCGAAGATGCACAGCCCATCGCCGCCACGTTCGCCGTGGCTTCGGAAGGCGTGCTGCTCGGCATCACGCGACAACTGGTCGGCGAACCGTGGACCGGCGCGGAGCCGTTTGCTTACTGTGGCTCACTGCTTCAACTCGGCGATGATTGGTCGTTTTTCAGCGATTGTCTGTCGGCAATTGGCGACATGCTCGTGGCGCTCGGCGCACGCGGCGTCGTCGGCGTCGATATGCTGGTTCGCGACGGCGAATGTTGGCTGATCGAAATCAATCCTCGCTATCCGGCTTCGGCAGAGTTGATCGAACATCAACGTGGCGAGTCGATGATTGGTATTCACGTCAACGCTTGTAACGAAATGTTACCTCGAACTGCCGCGGCTCGCCTCAGCGAAACGATGGCCAAGGCTGTGTTGTTCGCTCACCGGAAATTTACCGTCAACGCGCAATTGCATGCGTGGTTGTTTGAGTATCGACTCGCAGTTGGTGGCGATCTGGCCGACATTCCAACGGCAGAGACTCGCATCGCGCTAGGTGAGCCAATTCTCACAGCCCTTACGACCAACGAGTCAGATCCCCTCTCCGCACTTCAAGCACGTTTCGACGAAATTCGCACGCGCATCGATTACTCGATGCTATAGAGGTGCGACTCCGAGCGAATCAATATTTGATCGCCCAGCACGATCGGTGTGGCCATCAGGCGGGCGTCGAGTTCGTTGCGGCGAATGATTTCGTTTCTGCCATTGGCGGGCACGACAGTGGTAACTCCCTCGCGGCTCGTGAAGTACACTTCGCCACCGACCATGAATGGCGACGCGCTGAAGCTGCCACCGAGGCGTTGTTTCCAGAGCGTGTCGCCGGTCGACGCATCGACACACTGGGCGATTCCCGAGTCGTTAACCATAAACAGCTTCCCATCATGAAGCAGCAGTGAAGGCTGGTTCGGAACTTGGCTTTTCGAGGCCCAGAGGGTGTGGCTGCCGGTGACTTCGCCGCTGCCAGTTGCATCGACACACACAAGCCGGTTGTCGCCGTAACCGGTACAGAAGAAGATCTTCTTGCCATCGGTGACCGGCCTCGATACGAGCGAAAACCCCGACCCATGATCGACCCGCCACAGCTCATCGCCGGTCGCCGCGTCGTAGGAAACGACCCACTGGGCACCGGGGATGACCACTTGCTCGCGTCCGCCAATGGTCGCGACGAGCGGCGTGCAATACGACTTCCGCATATCGGGATTCGTCGCCCGGATCGGCGGGCGGTCTTGCTTCCAAGCGACTTCGCCATCGCTCTTGTTCACAGCCACAACGAACTGCTTGTCGGCTCCGTCGCAGGTGAGAATCAAATTGTCGCCCACCAGCACGGGCGAGCTGCCCGGTCCGACATAGTGTTCGATTTTAAAAGTCTTGGTCCAGACGACTTGATGCGTCTTGGTGTCGATGCAGGCAGTGCCATAGCAACCGAAGTTGCAGTAGATAAACCCGGGCTCAGCCACCGGCGATGGCGACGCGTAGCTGTTGAGTGAATGAATCGGATCGGGATTATCGATGTCGAACAGTTTGACTTCGGCCAGTTGTTCGCCCGTGTGGCGATCGTAGCAATAGGCAACGAGCGACAGCGACTTGGCGAGCGCCAGTGAATTGCCAATGGAACTTCCCTGGGCCCGCCGTTTGAGTTCGGCTTCGTCGGCTTTCACTTCAAAGGCGGTCGTCAGCCAAATTTCGTCGCCCACGACGACCGGTGTCGACCAACCTTTTCCAGGAATATCGGCCTTCCACGCGACGTTCTCTGATTCGCTCCAGGTGACCGGCGCGTCGGTCGATGCGACAATGCCTTGGCCAGTGGGCCCGCGAAAATCGGGCCAAGCGACCTCGGCAACCGCGGGTGTCGACAAAAAGCAGGCAACGACGATCGAAGTGCAACGAGCGAGTGTCATTTTCGACTCATATTAAGTTTGGCTTAAGTGTAGGCTCTGATTGTAGCCTCCCGAAATTCCAATTGCACGCCGGGGCGAGCTCGTGTGTCTGACAAGAAACTATGGCCGGGTTTTTTGCAGAGACCTATTCAAGAAAAACCGCAAAGACGCGGAGAACGCCAAGACTTCACGAAACAGAGTGGCAAGCACGACTTTCCAGAAGTGAAACGAAAGCTACGGAGCGCCACAAATGGAAGACTAAGTCGACGAGCAGAGACCGCTCGGTTTGCACCCGGTTGTCACTTCGAGATTTTCATTAGCATTGCCATTTAGCCGCTTCTCACGCTTGTTGTTTGTTTGCACCTTTTTATGCCGTGTGTCGTTGCGTCGTGGCGTCGTGGCGGTTCCCCTGTTTGGGGTGCCAGTGAAAATTGTCAGGCACAACGTCGGCCGCCATTCACTCGCTCAACTGATAGACGCGAACGTAGTCGACCGCGAATGTCGCGGGGAACTCTGTGTCTGACGGATCGCCGCCATGACGTCCGCCAACGGCCAGATTAAGCAGCAGGTGGTGCGGCTGATGGAACGGGTTAGTTGGCCCGAGTTCATTCGCGTTGACGGTTTTCGATAAATCGATTTCGTTAAGCATTCTGTCGTCGACAAAGAGTTTGATCGACTGCTCGTTCCAGTCCATTCGCCACACGTGAAACTGCTGGTCCCAGTCGTTGTCACCGAATTGAGTGAGCGCTGTTTTGCTAGAATCCCACTTAGGAGTGAAGCGGTTTTTGGTCCCCCAACAGGCGTTGGCCAAGAGGCTATCATCGTAGTATTCCATGATGTCGATTTCGCCACAGCTGGGCCATTCGCCCCGGTCGCCGATTGTCCAAATGGCCGGCCACAAACCGGGGCAAGCATCGATGCGGGCTTTGATCTCGAAGCGGCCAAACTGCCAGCTTTGCTTGCCTCGCGTGGTGAGGCTCGACGAGGTATATTTGATCGACTCGGGCTGACGCCGACGCGGGTTGGTATCGGGGTTGGGTTTCGACTCGCGACGGGCTTCGATACAGAGACACCCCGCTTTGCAGATTGCGTTGTCGGGCTGATACCACTGTTGCTCGCCGTTGCGGACGAAGCCCCGCTCGAATCGCCATCTGTCGGCGCTCGGCGGACCATCTTGATCGAATTCGTCGGACCAGACGAGCTTGTATTCTTGTGCGGTTCCAACCGACGAAGTCAGACAACTGGCGAACACCAACACCGGGGTGATAAATCGCATCGGGCAATTTCGTAAGGGCGGGGGCATGCCTGTCATGCCTGAGGAAGGGGGGCGAAACTCAGTATGGCCCACGCTCAGTTTTCAAGCAACCACGGCGGTAAATACCGCAGCCAAGGCATCACGATCACGGGATGAATAAGCCAGCCTTGTCCCGGCACATAATTGAAGAACTGGGCCACGAAGATCTGCACGGCCGCGAGCATCCACACGCCCGAAGCAACGGCGAGCGCCGCCGCCGTCGACAGCGTACCAATCCAGCTTCGCTGCGGCTTGGCGGGCGAAATCGCTACCAGTCGATCATCGAAAGGGCTGCCGATCGTGTCGGTCGACGCGAGAATTTGCTTGCGATAGACGCTCGCGGCTAGTCGCCATGCGAGCCAATAGGCCGGCAGCGCGATGATTGAGAGGGCGAGAAAGTATTGCCGGGCGGCTTCGGCCAGCTCGGCATGGCTCAACCCGTCGAGCGAACCAGCTTGGTTAAAGAAATAGGGAGCGATGCGGCCGACGATCACCGGGCTTGCCAGCAGCAAAAATAAACTGGCAACGATCGCGTGCCGCCACCCGGCCCGCCACACGAGTCGGCGGAGCAGCGAAACATCCCAAAACGCTTTCCAGCGGCCGGTCGCCGCCTGATGACAGACGGCAATCGGCACGTACAGCATCAGCACACCGAACAGCGCGATGCTCGCCAGCCCGATCGAGGCGCCCAAATGCGACTGCTCGTACCCCTTGAAGAACGAGACATTCCACCCCAAGAGCCACGCCAAGTACCACAGCGCCGTCGCCGGTAGCGTCAACGCAAGTACGTTGGCGACGACCGCGAAACCTTGCCGCAAATCGTGCCACACACGACGCAGCATTCGCAGCAGCCAGTTGCTCGAATCGTTGGCATAGGTTGGCAATTTGCCAAGTAACCTCGCCATACTCTGTTGAGTCCACGCCACAACAAGAAGTGCCGTGAGCGGATGTTGACAACAGAACACACCCAGCACGACCTTTACTGGGCGAGTCCACCACTTCGCACGCGACCGTCGCGCGCGATCAGTGGCGACAGCGGGCGTCGATTGTTTTGAGGTTGGTTGTTCGATTGTGGTTAACATCGTGGTGCGTAGCGAACGTGACTCCCGCCCAGGCGGAAGTTTTGATTGTAGGCGGATTGTCTCGTTTCCCGCTTGCGGACAAATGACGGAAATGGAAAAACATTCATGCGAATACTTCGTCGAGCACACGCCCCTCGGCATGGGGTGTCGCGAAGCCCATCGCGCGGCCAATCGTCGCGGCGATTTCGTTTTGGTCGGTTGCGAAGTCGACCACTCGGCCTCGGTCGATGCCAGGTCCGGTAAAGAGGGCGAACACTTCGCGGCTGCTCCGGCTATTGAAATGATGCTGGCAAGGAACCGCCGCCAGCCGGCTGTCGTCGCGGCCGCAGTCGGGGGCGATGACGACGATCGTGTTGTCGCGATACTCATCGAGCGCGTCGATCGTCTGCATGAGCCGCTCGATGCCCTGATCCATGATGGCGATGCCGCGCGTGTAGTGCGACATGTTGCCCCAATGCACATAGTCGCAGTCGTTGTAGTTGATCATCATGAGCTGGGGCCGCAACTCGCGCATCGCGCGGACGGCAAGTTCGGTCAGCAGCGCGTCGCCGCGCGGGTTCACGAGACCTGTGTCACCGTAGTAGTCGCGCCACCCGGTCCAGAACTTGGCGATCTCGGAGTTCGTCGGGCGAGGCTTTGTGTCGCGGTAATCGAGCCGCCTCATTTCGTCGAGGTCGCGTTGTTTGTCGGCGCGCTTTTGCTCATTCCCATCATGGTCGCCGGCGAGCTGTTGTTCGAGAAGCCACATTTTGAAGCGATAGAGGCTGAGCACTTCCGAACGAAAACGCGCGCCGAACAGGTGGTGATTACTAAAACTGTAGAACTCTTCTTGCGTGCGGTCTTCGCCGTTGACGATCAGAGCTTGGTGCTCGGGAACGTCGAACGCCTTGCGGAGATACTCGAACAACGTCGGCACTTGAGCCTCGAATCGTTCGCCGAGTGTGGCCTCTTCGGCGTCTCGGTAATCGTCGTAAATGCCGGTTAGCAGGTTCAGCGTCCCTTGTCCGTGGCTCGTTTCGCTGGCACTGCCGATCGTCATGTTCGCCAGCAACACGCCGCGTGGCACGAGCTTGTGAAGCAAATAAGGGCTGTAACTCGTCGGCCGGGGATCGATCGATTCGCGGCGACGCGCTCCGCCACCAAAACGAACCAACACGACCCGTGGGCCACGATACTCGCGGTTGGCTGATGCGGCACGCAGGGTCGGTGCTAGCGAGGTTGCGCCGACCCCGGCGCAACCGGCAAGAAAATGGCGACGGTTTGGCGATGCGAACATGGCAACCTTACTTAAACCAACAGTTTCGGCGATTCACCCGACTAGGCAATTCTCTACAATAAGTACCCCGACGCGCTGAGGCTGGTTTCATGTCGGCAAATTGGTCGTCGTTCGAGGCAACACACAAACGTCTTTATGGCACACGATCACCATCACCCGACCGCAACTTATGGCCGCATGTTCGCCATTGCCGTCGCCTTGAATGTTGGTTACGTACTACTGGAGACAGGGTTTGGGTTGGCGGTCGGTTCGCTCGCGCTGCTTTCTGACGCCGGCCACAACCTGAGCGACGTGTTCGGACTACTGCTCGCTTGGGGGGGGCACGCACTCGCCAATGTCAAACCGACCGCCCGGCGGACCTATGGCTATCGCGGCACGTCGATTCTGGCGGCGCTACTCAATGGACTCTTACTGCTCGTCGCAGTCGGCGCGATTAGCTGGGAAGCGCTACAGCGGTTTTGGCAACCAACAAGCCTAGGCGGCGGTACTGTCATCGCCGTGGCCTGGATTGGCGTCGTCATCAACACGGCCACCGCGCTATTGTTTATTGCTGGCAGCAAACACGACCTCAACCTGCGTGGCGCGTTTTTGCACATGGCGGCCGACGCGGCCGTGTCGTTGGCAGTGGTACTGGCGGGGGTCGCGATTTACTTCACGGGTTGGGGGTGGATCGATCCGGCAACCAGTTTGCTCGTCGCCATGGTTATCTTCATCAGCACCTGGGACCTACTGAAAGAATCGGTCAATCTCGCCACACAGGCGGTGCCGCGCGGCATCGACCCCGCAGCGGTCGCGGCCTATCTGCGAGGGCTCGATGGTGTGAGCGAATTGCACGACATGCACATCTGGGCCATGAGCACCACCGACAACGCGCTGACGGCCCACCTGGTACGCCCCGAAGTGGCCGACGACGACGAACTACTCGACCAAATCAGCCACTACCTCGAAGATCACTTTGGCATCGCTCACGCCACGATTCAGATCGAACGCGGACGCGGGCCCGCGTGTCATCATGCCGACCCTGACCTCGTTTGACCCACTTGGCCCATTTTTTGACATCGACGCTCCCGCTATCGGTAATCCTCAATCACACTCCGCCTTTTGGCGTGTATAGTAGGGCAGGGAACGAGGCTTTCTTAGCCAACTCGTTAGTGACTCAAAATCCGCGAATCAAAACAACGTGACAACGATGAAACGATCGACTTTCTGCCTCGCAGTTTTCCTAGCGGGTTTGTCACCCCTTGCGAGTTCGGCCGCCGAGGCAAAGCCGTCGCTGCTGATCGTTTACTTTCTGCCGAGCGATGTCGAAAACCCGTTTCCGGAGCATGTCGAACGGCTCGATCGCATTTTCACCCACGTACAAGAGTTCTACGCCGACGAAATGGAGCGGCTGGGCTACGGACCGCTGACCTACGATCTCGAACGCGATGACGAAGCGAATCTCGTTGTCCACATCGTGCGAGGCACACAGACGACCAATGAATATGATCGCGGAAGTCGTGATGTCGGCAGTCGTATGGTCGAACAAACCAAAGCCTCGCTCGCTGACGAAGGCATTAGCGTGGATGGGCGTGTGCTGGTGCTGGTCGCGCCGTTGCTTGTGCCCGACGACAAAGAAACTCTCAAGGAAGTCGGCCCTTACATGGGGGGCGGCAACCACGTCGGCGGCACCGCGTGGATTTTCGATCACCCACGACTCGACACTTCGTTTCTGACTTCCAAAGAGCCGGGGGGCTTCTATAAACGACCCGTTTCGTGGGGCCGCTTCAATACGACCTACATCGGCGGCACGGCCCACGAGCTGGGCCACGCCTTTGGCTTGCCACACGTGAAACAAGCGGGCGACGAAGCCGCACGAGGAACCGCCCTGATGGGTTCGGGTAATTTCACTTATGGCGAGCAACTGCGCGGGGAAGGAAAAGGGAGCTTCTTGACCAAGACGAGCGCCAACATCCTCGCCGGTTGCCGGGCGTTTGTCGGGCCGCTCGACGGTTCAAACGACGGCGCCAGCGCCAGCCTCGAAAGCATGGTCTCGACGTTCGCCGACGGCGAGTTGAATGTGGTTGGAAAGTTCAAAGCACCTCACGACCTTGTCGGCATTTCGGTCTATCACGACTGCGCCGAGCCCGCTGGCGACTACGATGCTCTCGGCTATTATTCCGACGTCGACGAAGAAGGCCATTTTGGCTTCGTGGCGAGCGAGCTGAAGCCGGGCGATTGGCAACTGCGAATGCTGTGTCGTCATCGATCGGGGGACGTTTCACGGTTAAAGTTCGACTACTCGGTCGACGACACCGGGACGCCCGATCTGAAACCCTTGCAAAGGTGACAGGGGCGTCGACAGGGACGCAGCGACTCGACGATTAAATGACTTTGCTAAATGACTTTGCGATTGCCGGACGCTAGTCGCTCACGCGGCTGACTCGACAACTGGTGCTGCGTGAAACTGCTTGACTTAACCTTGCCAACGCTTGCGGAGAACTTGGCGCTCGACGAGGCGTTGCTCGAATTCGCGCTCGCTGATGCGCAGCAGCCAGCCGTGTTGAGGCTATGGGAGTTGCCCACAAACGCCGTCGTCATGGGCCGAGGGACCAGGCGCGACATTGAAGTCAACGATGCCGCTTGCAAATTGCTAGGCGTCGAAGTGAATCGCCGCGTCAGTGGCGGAGCCAGCATCGTCGCCGGTCCAGGATGTTTGATGTATTCGGTCGTGCTGCGTAGCGACGCGCGACAAGAACTCGCGGCCGTCGATGGTATTCATCGCTATGTGCTGCTGCGCATGACTGACGCGTTGAGGTCGCTGCAAGACGGAGTCGAAGTCGCTGGCACCAGTGACCTCGCTATCCGTGGCGACGATGGGGTGCTGCGGAAATTCTCGGGCAACAGCCTGCGTATTCGCAAAGGGGCCATACTCTATCACGGCACGCTCCTCTACGACTTCGAGCTTTCAATTGTCGCGCAGTGTTTGCACTCGCCACCCAGGCAGCCCGACTATCGCGAGTCGCGAGCGCATGCGAGTTTCGTAACGAATCTGCGCATCGCGCGAGAGCAGCTAGTCATTGCGATCGCCCGCCGTTGGCAGGCCAACTCGCCACTCGAAAAATGGCCCGAGCAATGCGTAGCGCGACTTGTCGACGAGCGGTATGCGACGACACAATGGGGGTTGTAGTCTGCTTCGCAAAAAAACTTGGCTCGTTCAATGTCTCGCTATCATACGCTGCAAATGCTGACACTCTATGCCGAGTTGTTTCCCGCCGAGCGGGAGGTGGCGCTGCAAGTCGTGCAGCTCGTTGAAACGCACGCCGACTGTTACGACCGCTTGTGCCGACCGGGTCATCTTACCGGCTCGGCTTGGGTCATGAGCCGCGACCACCAGCGGGTCGCGCTCGTGCATCACAAGAAGTTGGGTCGGTGGTTGCAACCGGGTGGCCACGCCGACGGCGATGCCGACCTTGCGAACGTCGCGTGGCGCGAAGCCCGCGAAGAACTTGGCTTACGCGACTTGCGACTCGTCGCGGGCGACTCGCCACCTGTCCCTTTAGATATTGATATTCACATCATCCCCGCGAGTTACGACGATCGTGGCGGGCTGATCGACGATACGCACGAGCATCACGACTTGCGATTTCTGTTCGTTGCCAAATCAAACGAGCAACTCGCGCTTAGCGAAGAGTCGCACGAAGTGCGGTGGTTTGAAATCGCAACTCTACACGAAGTGACCGACGAACCGAGCGTGCTCAGGCTCCGCGATAAGTACCATCGGCGTTGGTGCTAGTGGTCGACTTTTTCGCCCGATCGTTACAACTGTTGCGACCGCCGCGTCGAGGGGCCGCTTAATCGGCCACGCGATGGCTCAGCAATTGCATTAGCCGTCGGTTTGCCTATTCTGCAAGCTGGGCTGCTTCCGGCAGCGGTCTCTCCTGTACACGGCTCCAGCACCACTAGCGACGTTCGATTGAGCGAAATCCTGCTTCAATACAAAGGTGTTCAGCCAACGTCGTGGGCCTATCTCGCGACGCTGCTCAGCGTTGCGCTGCTGTTTAAATTCAATCGCCCGTTCAGCGTTCGCAATCTCGACCTCCTACTACTCGCACTGCTCGCGCCGGGGCTGTTGTGTGTGAAGTGGGGTGTCGAGAACGCAGGGCTCGCCGACAATGCGGGCACCATCGAAGTGCTTGGCTACATCTGGCTCTTTTCCGTTAACGCGCTGCTTTTGGTACGTGCGCTGCTCGATTCGGCCATGATTCGCCGTCCGATGCTCGAACCCAACATGAACGTCGCCGGAATGTCGTTTCTGGCGCTCAGCCTGTTTTGCTTCTTGATGGCGAATGTTATCACCGGCACACCAAGTGCCAACGACATTCAAACGGTCCAGCGGGCCGAGCACCTCGCGCGAGCCGAAGCCTCCGACGTCGAGCTCAACACGCTCACCACCCACGGGCCCGGCTTCACGGCGTGGCTCTCGTTCCCACACATTGTCACGAAGCAAGTGATGGGGCGCAATGCTGATTTGCCATCGAGAGATCAGCCCAATGTTGAAAGCGAACAGTTCACCGTTGGCCAGGTCGTCACGGCCCGCATCGCGGCGATACTTGCACAGCTCGCCATTGTCATCGGCATGATCCTCATCGGCGCGAGGCACTTCGAGAGCATCAGTATGGGGGTCGCTGGGGCGACGCTCTATCTCATCATGCCCTACACGGCCATGTGGACCGGCAGTCACACTCACTCGTTGCCGGCGGCGCTCTTGGTATGGGCCGTGTTCAACTACCGCCGCCCGGTCATCGCGGGCTTGTTGTTGGGGCTCGCCTGCGGGACTTTTTATTATCCTGTGTTCTTGCTACCGCTGTGGTTTAGTTATTATTGGCGACGCGGCGCGTGGCGACTGCTGATTGGCATCGCGGTGGCGATGGTCGTGCTGCTCGTCATGCAAATCTTCGTGTCGTCGAGCGTCGCGATGTACTTCTCACAGCTCCAACAGATGTTCGGCTTCCGCTTGCCACAGACGACCGACCTGAGCGGCGTGTGGCATTATTGGTATGGCATCTGGAGGCTGCCGATACTGGCAGCATTCATCGGGCTCAGTTGCGTGTGTCTGCCGATCTGGCCGGTGCAAAAAAACCTCGGATCGCTGATCAGTTGCTCGGCCGCGGTGATGATCGGTGTCCAGTTCTGGCACGCGCATTCGGGGGGCGTCGCCCTCGCGTGGTACCTGCCACTCTTTCTGCTGATGGTCTTCCGACCCAATCTCGAAGATCGCATCGCAGTCGAAGTCGTTCGCTGAAAAAACTGGACAGGATGACAGGATCAGCAGGATTTACAGGATAAGAAAATAGTTAGGAAAGAAGCATGTCAGCGACGAGACGTAGCTCGTCGGCTATTGTTCATCTTCATTCACTTAATTCTTATCCTGTAAATCACGCCAATCCTGTCATCCTGTCTCATTTACAAAGGGCAACTAACTCTCGACATCGACAATGCTGCACGCAACGATCGGATCGAGCCCTAGCTCTCGCGCACGCGCGACCACTTCGTCGGCATCGCTCCCCGGGTTCAGCCACAACTCACCACACCCTTTGGCGGCGATTTCGTCGAGCACTTTGATGCCCACAGCGGGCGGCAGATAGAGACTCACCCGGTCAAGCTCCACCGGCACCTCGGCCAGCGACTTGTACACCGCGAGCCCTTCGATCTCGCCCCCTTTGGGATTCACCGGGTAAACATCCCACCCCTGTTTTCGGTGCGCGACGAGCGACTTATAGCCATACTTCGATGGGTCGGCGCTAGCGCCGACGATCGCGACGGTGGGCATGTTGTTTCTCCTATTTATTTCGGACAGGATAACAGGATTGGCGGGATTTACGGGCTAAGCAGAAAGAGTAACAGCCGACGAGCTACGCCTCGGCGCTGACATGCTTCTTTCCTAACTATTTTCTATCCAGTCGATTCCGCCAATCCTGCGATCCTGTCCATAAAAGCTGACCGCTTTCTCACATCGCCATCTCGCGTCCCGTTTGCAAAATCACTACCGTGCGTCACTCCGTTGCGTCGACATCAATGACCGATTGCTGTGCAGCGTGGACAACGGCCAACACACGAACTTCGTTGCCGATAATTCTATAGACCAAGCGATAGTTCCCTTCGATCACTTGTCGAATCCCTTCACTCTCAAATTCAGGTAGGGTGGACCCCGATTTTGGAAAAGTTGCGAGCTGAATCGACCGTGCCGTGATTCGATCAACCATCCTCTGTGCGTAGCGCGGCGAGTGCTGAGCAATGTACTCGTAGACAGACGTAATTTGAGCAATCGCTGTCTTTGTCCAGCGAACCGTCATGTCGACAGTCCGAATTGCCGCCGCACTTCAGCGACATCCACCAATCGGTCGGCCTTGTCGTCTGCAAGGCCAGCCTCGATCGCTTGGCGGACGTAAATGCGATACATCATGTCGTCCCAAGTCGCATCGTCGGGCAATTCGTCGACGAGCGCGTGAGCTGCTTGCTTAAATGCTGGTGGTTGACTGGTCGCCATCCCCGATTTTCTCCCTACCTAAACCGTTTGTATTCTAACGAGTGCACTTCACCACAGCAAACTATAGCGCGCTAGAATCACTCACTCCGATGAGGCGTCGCTCGTCGGCTATTGTTTTTCTTTATCCAGTCGATCCTGCAAATCCCGTTATCCTGTCCATAAAAGCTGACCGCTTTCTCACATCGCCATCTCGCGTCCCGTTTGCAAAATCACCATATCGCGATAGCGCGTGTCGCTCGCCATCAATTCTTCGTGAGTGCCGATTTCGATAATTGTCCCGTGGTCGATGACGACGATGCGGTCGGCGCGGGCGATGGTGCTCAGTCGGTGGGCGATAACGAGGCTTGTGCGGGTTGCCATCAGGTCGGCGAGGCTCTCTTGAATGACCCGTTCGCTTTCGGTGTCGAGATTGCTGGTCGCTTCGTCGAGAATCAGAATCCGTGGATCGGCCAACACGGCGCGGGCAATGGCGAGCCTTTGCCTTTGGCCACCACTTAAACGCACACCTCGTTCGCCAATCAACGTGTCGTAGCCATCGGGCAGATCGCGAATGAAATTGTCGCAGTAGGCGATTTCGGCCGCGCGGTGGATCGCGGCTCGGCTCGCCTGCCGATCGCCATAGGCAATGTTGGCGGCGACGGAGCCATCGAACAGAAACACATCTTGCTCGACCATCCCCAGCACTCGACGATAGCTTTCGACGTCGATCTCGCGAAGGTCTTGGCCATCGAGCAGAATGCGTCCATCGGTCGGGTCGTAAAACCGCGCGGCTAAATTACAGAGCGTCGTCTTGCCAGCTCCGCTGGGACCGACGAGTGCGATCACTTCGCCCGGCGCGATGTCGATCGACACGTTACTGAGCGCATCGCGAGGGGCTTCGGGATAGCGGAACGAGACGTTTTCGAACGTTAGTCGACCCGACACAGCGAGCTTGTCGAGGCGTGCGCTGCCTCCCGCCATTTCACGCGGTTCGTCGAACAAGTCGAGCACCCGGTCAAAACCGGCCAGGCTCTGCTGCAATTGGGCCGCGCTGTTGGCGAGCGTCGCCACCGGGCCGAGCAGCATCAGCAGATAAACGGTGAACATCATCAAGTCGCCCAGCGTGAGGCGACCTTGCAAAACCCGCCAACCACCGTAGGCCAGTAGCGCCGCACTCGCGGCAGGAATCAGCGTTTCCCACACAAGTTCAACCGCTCGCATCCACCACCAGGTGAACAGCTCTTGGCGACCCATCGTGTGGTTGCCGCGCATGATGCGGTTGGTTTCGCTCCGTTGGCGACTGAAGGCGCGTACGACGCGAATGCCGCCGAACGACTCGGCGATTTCGCCGTCGACTTGTTCGCGCTGCTTGCGCGCGAGCCGATGCTGGGGGCGAATGCGGCTGATCCAAGTGCGGTGCGTGAAATAAACCACCGGCACGATGACCAATGCACCGAGCAGCAGTCGCCAATCGACGAATGCCAGCACACAGAGGCTCCCCACCAGTTGAATCACGGCGGCCCAAGGGTTGTAGAGCAATCCGAAGACTAAGTCGCCCACCGCCCCGGCATCTTGGCGGAGCACACTGGCCGCACCGCCGGCTTTCATCTCTTGAACTTTGTGCAAAGGCAAGCGAAGCGTGTGGGCGAGCAAATTGCGCCGCACAGTCATCTGCATAATCTTGGTGATTCGCGTCGCGTGCCACCGGCCCCACAGACCGATGGCAATTTTTGCGACGGTTACCACCAACACGCACAGCGTAATCGTCAGCAACAGCGGCCAAGGCTCGCGCGGCGCCCACTCGGGCAACCAACTCGGCAATGGCTTATCGCCCAGTGCGTAGTCGACGACAAACTTCGTGCTCGCCGGTGGAATCAGCCCCAAGAGCGTCGAAACGGTAAGCGTCGCCAGCGCGCCGATCATCGGCCACTTGTGAGACTTTAGCAGCCGAAAGAAATCGCTGAGCAGCTTCCAAGCGGAGCGTTCGCGTACTCGCGTTCCGTGGCCCCCAATATCGCGATGCTCGGCAACGCTCGTTTGCAGCTTTTGGAATTGTTTTTCACTAGAAGGAAAGCGTTCGGGCATCGAGGCAAATGAGCGTGGTGTGCGTGAGCATGACGACCTAACTGTACGCAACAGTAGGAGATTAGTCGATGGACGCGCCCAACATCCGCCACGGTCGAAGTGCCCGAGCGCAAACTATTGCCCTGCGCCCACCACCTTCTGCCCGCTGCGTGCGGCCTACTGTTGCTGTTGCATCTGCGCCTGGGCCACCGCCACGGGTTGTGGGATGACATCGACCGCGACGTTGACCGTGTGGCTGCCGCCGCCGAGGAAGACGCCGCTGATCGGACAGACATCGTCGTAGTCGCGGCCCCAAGCGACGGTGATGTGGTCGCCAGCGACGACCATGTCGTTGGTGGGATCGAAATCGACCCAGCCCAGCTCGCCACACCAGACGCTGAACCACGCGTGCGACGCGTCGGCACCGGCGAGCCGTGGCTTGCCCGGCGGCGGCTCGGTTCGAAGGTAGCCACTGACGTAGCGAGCCGCGAGGCCAAATGATCGCAGGCAAGCGATCGCCAAATGGGCAAAGTCTTGGCAGACGCCCCGACCGAGATTGAGAAACTCGTCTGGCGGCGTATTGACATTCGTCGCGCGTGAGTCGAACTCGAATTCTTTGTAGATTCGCCGCGTCAGGTCGCGCGATGACGCGAGCAAACTCGCACCGGGCGGAAAGCTGGCGGCGGCAAACTTGCGGAATGCGTCGCTCGTCGTCGGGGCCGTCGCTACTCGCCGCGAAGCCAGCGACAGTTGCAACGCTTCGAGCCGAGTCGGGTCGCTCGCTTTCTTGAGCGACGCGGCAATCGACTCCCACGGCTCGGCCGGCTGTTGGGGGTCGACCGCCACGCGATGGACCTGCACGACACTCTCGCTGGTAACGGTCATCTGCTTGTGAGCCGTGTGGAGCGCGAAGTAGTTGACCTGGTTGCCAAAAAAGTCGAGTCGCTCGCTGGCGTTGGCAGGCTGGGGGTCGACAGTGAGGCGAAACTCTGTGACCGTCTGCCCGAGGCAAGTCCGCGGCGCGAGGTGCAACTGGTTGTGGCACACACTCACGGCATCGCTATAGTCGTATCGTGTGACGTGTTTGAGGTTATATTGCACAGAAGCAGGGAGCAAAGAGCAGGGAGCAGGGAGACACATAGGTTATCCGATTGCGAGGGTGCAGCCAATGCGAGTGGTTTGTTCATATGTTTTGCTGACGTTGCTATTCGTGACAGCGAAGTCGCCGCTAGCGGCAAAGCCGCCGAACATTGTGTTCGCGTTTGGCGACGACTATGGTCGTTATGCGAGTTGCTATGCGCCGCACGATGGCGAGGGAAGCATCAACGAGGTCATCGCGACGCCCCACATCGACCGTGTGGCCCGCGAAGGAGTGTTGTTCCTCAATGCCTTCGTCAACGCGCCGAGTTGCACGCCGTGCCGCAGTTCGCTGCTCAGCGGTCAGTTTTTTTGGCGGACCGGTCGGGGGGCCATTCTCCGCGAGGCGTTTTGGGACACGTCGATTCCCAGCTATCCGCTGTTGCTCAAGGATTCTGGCTACCACATCGGACAGACCTACAAAGTCTGGTCGCCCGGCACACCGGCCGATGCTCCGTACGGTGCGAAACGCTTCGCGTTCGAAAGAGCCGGTGGTAAGTTTAATTTGTTCTCGCAACAAGCAACTGCGATCCAAGAACAGCAAGTCGACGATTGGCTCGACCAATTGTTAGCCGAAGTCCGCCAGAACTTTGTTGCGTTTCTCGATGCCCGCGAGGGGGACGAACCGTTTTGCTATTGGTTTGGTCCCACCAACTGCCACCGCACTTGGGTTCGTGGGTCGGGCAAAAAACTTTGGGCCATCGACCCCGATGCACTCAAAGGGCGAATGCCAAAGTTCTTGCCCGATGTCCCGGAGGTTCGCGAAGACTTCGCCGACTATCTTGGCGAGTGTCTGGCGTTCGACGCGGGCGTCGGTGTTCTGATCGACGAACTACAGCAGCGCGGCGAGTGGGACAACACTCTCTTCGTCGTCAGTGGCGACCACGGTGCGCCGGGCTTCCCCCGCGGGAAGTGCAACCTCTATGACTTCGGTACTGCCGTGACGCTGGCCGTGCGTGGGCCGGGCATTCCGGGCGCTCGCGTCGTGACCGACTTTACGACGCTCCCCGACCTCGCGCCAACGTTTCTCGAAGCCGGCGGGGTCGAGATTCCCACGGTCATGACCGCCAAGTCGCTGATGCCCGTTCTCGAGTCGACCGAGTCGGGTCAAGTCGAAAAGTCTCGCAACTACGCCATCACAGGCCGCGAACGCCATGTCGATCGCGCTCGTGAAGATAAGCTCCCCTACCCCCAGCGCGCGATTCGCACGGCCGACTATTTATACATCGTCAACTTCGCGCCCGATCGCTGGCCAATGGGGTCGCCCCGCGACACAAAGCCCAATGGTGAACCGGTGACCACGACCGAGGTGAACTCCGACACCTACGCGACCTTTCCCGACATGGACGCCAGCCCCACCAAAGCGTGGCTCGTCGCCAACGGAAACTCCAAGCGGTGGAACTCTGAATATCAACTCGCCTTCGGCAAACGGCCGGCCGAGGAACTTTACGACCTCGCGATCGACCCCGACCAAATCACCAATCGCGCCAGCGAGCCCGCCTATCAAGCTACGCGGAAAATGCTCCGCGCACGATTGATGGAAGTTTTGGAGTCGACCGGTGACCCGCGCGTCACCGAAGACCCCGTGCCGTTCGAGCGGTCGCCATTTACGGACTGACCGCTGAAAGCTGACCACTTTTCCGTCACACGTCGGCGTGCATTCGCGAGACCAGCTCGTCGAGCTGCCCTCGCAAGCTCGCCAGCAGCATGTGTGGATTGGCCTCGCGCGACAGGTTCGCAAAAAAGCTGGCCGCCGTCGGGTGACGTTCGCCGACCAGTGCGTCGGCCGTGCGGCGTAGCTCGCCCAGTTGCTGCTGTGCGCTGGTGAGCCGCTGCTGCGAATCGCGGGCGGCGAACCAGAGCGACACGAGCACGCGCAATAACCCGATGACCAGCAGCGACTGTCCGACGAGCAGACAGCCGAGGCCCCAACTCCACCAACTCGCGTGTGTCGTGGCGAGCGAATGGGCAATGATGCCCCCCCCGACAAGCAGCAGCGCGCCGCCCAGCCCGCTGGCAACCCAGGCGACGAGTTGTGTCCAAGGTTTTGGTTGGCGAATCGGCTGCACGATCGCCTTGCCAGCGGGCGACGGGGCCGGCGAAGCCGCCGACCAATGTGTTGGATCGCGGCGAAATGTCGCCAGTGCATCTTGGCCGAACGAGCCCAGCGACTGATCGCCGATGGCAATGGTCGGCGATTCGAGCCGCCGCCCCAACTCCCGCAGCCGAGCACCACCGGGGCCTTCGAGCAATTCGGCCAAAGCGTCAATTGGTGGCCGCTCGTTTCGCGCTGTGGACAACATGTCGACCGGCGGCAGCGATTCGCGCAAACAGCGACTACAACGCAGCGCTCCGCCGGTGGCGACTCCCACCGCGGGCATATCTTGCTGACAATGCTGACACCACATGCGTGCAACTCCGGTCGGCGCGTCTATTCGTGCATCGAGAGTTATCGGCATTCGGACCTGGTAAAGTTTGACGATTTTAGCGACTTCAGCGACTGCGGACCGATGAGAGTTTCACATGCCCCCTCCTTTGGCCGGGGTTTTCGGGTCCGGTGGTTTTGATCGTTTTGAACGCCCAATGGCAAACACGATTGGAGCGTTCAAAACCCCGGATTTTGTCTCCCGGTCAAATTGCAAAAGCCACTTGTTTCACAGTCTATTTCGGACATCGCGAGCGAGTTAACGACCTGGGTTTTGAACGACCAGTTGGTATCATTACGATCAAAACCCATCAAATCCTATTCATCGCCGGGAGGGCGAGGCTTCGGCCGAGCCAAGCCACTTTAGCTCCCCGAATATAAGAGACCGCGCGGCCGATTTCTACAACGATTTTTGGCCATTTGGTCAGGCCAGCCACGTAGCTTGGCCGCTTCATCGAGGCGTGAAGATAGTCGCTTATCGCTCCGCGATCAGACTTCGGTTCGCGGAGCGAACCGCGACTATCGGTCGCCATGCAAATCGACATGGTCGGCATGTTGCGCAACCAATTTTATTCTATAATCCGCCGCATGACCGACGCCGACTCTGATGCTGCTATCGAATCTTTTATCCGGCGCTGGTCTCCCTCGGGCGGCAGCGAGCGTGCCAACTATCAATCGTTCCTCATCGAATTGTGCGGCTTGCTCGGTGTTGATCCTCCCGAACCGTCGGTCGACGACCCCACGCAAGATGCCTACGTGTTCGAAAAGGCCATTATCTTCGATAATCGCGAT